>CAINEA010000577.1 GCA_903847525.1 uncultured Acetobacteraceae bacterium
CTATGATGCCGCGGCTTCTCTGGGCAGGCGTCCGCACCACGCCCATGCCATACCGGTTGCTCAAGCTGGCCGATATTTATGTTTGAGCGGGACAACGATCAGTCAAGAAAACTGGCTGAGAAAAGTGCGTAAACAGGAAACCTTTTGCTTTGAAGGGTGGGTCAGCCCACCACGACCTGGATTGGCCCGGGGGCGTCGGTCACGCTGAGCGGCGTGTATCCGGACGGATCGCCGTCCGCCTGGGCCGGCGCCGGGTGGTTGCCGATGAAGTCGATGCGGCTGGCGCGGACATGGCGCACGCCGGGTGCGCGAAACAGCTGGTCCAGCGGCAGTGCGGCGCCATACATCAGGGCGGACCATGGGCCCGCATGCTGGAACAGCGCGACGGAGAACCCCGGCTCTCCGGGGCGGGCGTCCGGTGCGAGGGTGTAGGTGCCGGCATAGAGCCGGCCTTTGCTGACGATGGCGCTGGCGGCCTCGGTCTCGGTTCCGTCCAGGCGCAGGCGGATCGGGGCGAAGTCGTAGCGCGGCAGCTCCCGCAGGGTTTGCAGAGCATAGGCGGCGCGGCCGATCGCGCGCTTCAGCTGCACGGACAGATGCGCCACGACATGCGCGTCGAAGCCGACTCCGAGCATCTGCACGAACAGGCGGGCGGTACCGCCGTCCTGCGAGGCGCCAGGGCCACTCGAACAAATGCCAGGCCATAGCGGCCGGGTGCGCCCGAATGCCAACGCGGCGGCAACCGCGGCGGAGGCGAAGGGCAGGTTGAGCTCATGCGCCAGTACATTGGCCGTGCCGAGGGGGATGACGCCGAGGCGGGTGGCGGAGCCCATCAGGCCGTTGGCGACTTCGGCGAGTGTGCCGTCGCCGCCGGCGGCAACCACCAGGGTGCTGCCGGCTCGGGCCGCGGTTCGGGCGATGGCTTCGGCGTGGCCCCGGCGCGTGGTTTCGGCCAATTCGATGCGGATGCCGTTGGCGACCATGATGTCCAACACGCGCCAGAGCAGCTGAGCCCGCCGGCGACCGGCGACCGGATTGAATACGATGATCATGGCCAAACAGGGCTGTCGATGGGCATCAGACGGGGGCGTCCATATGGCGTCCTACCGATTTCGGAAAAGCGTTCCTGGTATCACTAGGTCGTGACGATTTGGTGACAGTTCAGAGGCGGTTGCATTATCTTGCCGTAAGCCATGGAAAAAACTGTCTTTCACGGAAGTTTCACTTACGCGGATCGGACCGTGGCGTATGTGCTCGCGTCACCAGAACGGCGGTCCCTGCCGGCGTTTAAATCTGCCGCGTGACACCCTGCCAGCTCTGCAACATTTTGCCGGATCGGTCGCATGAACGCTTTGTCAGCCACAGGCGCACGGGCCAGTTATCGCACCATATTCATTTCTGATACACATCTGGGCACCCGCGGATGCCGCAGCGATTTCCTCGCGGATTTCCTCCGCCGCACCTCCTGCCAGCAGCTTTATCTGGTTGGGGACATCATCGACGGATGGCGGCTGCGGAAGTCCTGGTACTGGGACGAGAACCACGACGAGGTGCTGCGCCTGATCCTGCGCCATGCGCGCGGCGGGGCCGAGGTTACCTATATCCCGGGCAACCATGACGAGATGTTCCGCGCCTGGCTGCCGATCGGGTTGGAGATCGGCGGCATTCGGCTGCGCAAGGATGCGGTGCACACGACCGCGGACGGCAAGCGGCTGCTGGTGATGCATGGCGATGAGTTCGACAGCGTGGTGCGTTACGCCAAGTTCCTCGCCTTGCTGGGCGACTCGGCCTACACGACCGCGCTGACGGCGAACCGCTGGTTCAATGCCGCGCGGCGCAGGCTGGGATATCCTTACTGGTCCTTGTCGGCGTGGCTGAAGCGGCAGGTGAAGGGGGCGGTGAAGGCGATCGGGCGCTATGAGGTGGCGCTGGCGAACGAGGCCAAGCGGCGCGGCTTCGACGGCGTAGTCTGCGGACATATCCACCACGCGGAAATGCGCGAGGTGAACGGCGTGCTGTACTTGAACGACGGCGACTGGGTGGAGAGCTGCACGGCGCTGGTGGAACACCATGACGGGCGGCTGGAATTGATCGACTGGGCTGCGCTGAATCGGCTGTCGTTCTTCGCGCCGCGCCAGAGCGCGGCCCAGAGCGCGGCCCAGACTGCAGCCCAAGCGGCGAAGTCGGCCGTGGATGCAGAGAGGCTGCCGGAACCTGTCTGACATAGCCCTGTTTTCCGCGATCACCGGGGATTTGGCGTTTGATTTTTCCATGCTGAAGCCCGCCCCCTCGCACCGCATCCTGATCGTTTCGGACGCCTGGAAGCCGCAGGTGAACGGCGTGGTCCGTACCCTGATGACGGTGGCCGGAGAGCTGCGCGGCATGGGCCATGTGGTGGAGGTGATCGGGCCGGACCGGTTCCGCACCATCCCCTGCCCCACCTATCCCGACATCTCGCTGTCGCTGCTGCCGCGGCGGCGGCTGGTGCGGATGATCGAGGCGTTCAAGCCCGACGCGCTGCACATCGCCACGGAGGGCCCGCTGGGCCTGGCCGCGCGTGGCTGGGCCAAGCGCACCGGCTTTCGCTTCACGACCGCATTTCACACCCGCTTCGCCGAATACGTGCAGGCCCGCACCGGGCTGCCGGTGCGGCCGATATACGCCTGGATGCGCCGCTTCCACGGCGCCGGCGCCGGCATGATGGTGGCAACACAGAGCCTGCGCGAGGATTTGGCGGAGCGCGGCTTCCGCAATATCCGGGACTGGTCGCGCGGCGTGGACCTGGAACTGTTCAAGCCGCACGTGAAGGCGCTGGACCAGCAAGCCGACGCGGCACGCGAGGATTGGGGCCTGCCACGGCCGATCTTCCTGTATGTCGGGCGGGTGTCGGTGGAGAAGAATATTTCCGCGTTCCTCGATCTGGATCTGCCAGGGTCGAAGGTCGTGGTCGGTGGCGGGCCGCAGCTGGCATCGCTGAAGCGGGACTATCCCGGCGTGCGTTTCACCGGCCCCAAGCATGGCGAGGCGCTGGCGCGCGCCTATGCCGGAGGCGACGTGTTCGTGTTCCCCAGCCTGACCGACACGTTCGGGCTGGTGATCCTGGAAGCCCTGGCCTGCGGCACCCCGGTGGCAGCGTTTCCGGTGACCGGCCCGAAGGATGTGCTGGCGAACGCGGCGGGCAAGGTGGGATCGGTGAACGCGGATTTGCGGGTGGCGGCGTTGGACGCGCTGGATGCAGACCGGGTAGCCTGCCGGGCGCATGCGGAGCGGTATAGCTGGCGGGCCTGCGCGGAGATGTTTTTATCGCATTTGGTGCCGATTAACGGGGATTGAGGGGTGCAATTTGAGTGCAAGCTTCCAGTCTATCTCGGTAACTGCCCAGGTGGCTCGGCCCAGCTACGCCAATCGTAATCGGCCAATC
>CAINEA010000578.1 GCA_903847525.1 uncultured Acetobacteraceae bacterium
CTGCCCCTGGACCCCGCTACTGGTTTCCAAAGGCTTGCCTTTGGCGGGGGTCGAGGGGGCGGAGCCCCTCGCCCTGCTTCCTTCCTCCGCTTCCCCCTGACCGCAGCCAGCCGCGAAGTGGTTTAGGCACGGTTGCGGAATAATGTGCTCCTGGACCGGAAATAAGGATTTTGGAATGGCCGGAAACATCGAGACCAGGCTGGCGGAACTCGGCATCACCTTGCCGCCTCCCGTCGTGCCGATCGCCAATTACGTGCCCTTCGTCATCACCGGCAATCTGGTGGTGATCTCCGGCCAGATCCCGGTGCGCGACGGCAAGGTCGCCTATACCGGCAAGATCAGCCAGGGAATGTCGATCAACGACGGCCAGGACGCCGCCCGGCTCTGCTTTATCAACGTGCTGGTGCAGCTGAAGGCCGCCTGCTACGGCAACCTCGACCGGGTGCGCCGCGTCGTCCGGCTCGGCGGCTTCGTCTCCGCCCCGCCGGATTTCACCGCCCACGCCCAAGTAATGAACGGCGCGTCCGATCTGGCCGTCGCGGTGTTCGGCGACAACGGCCGGCACGCCCGCAGCACCATCGGCGTCCCCTCCCTGCCGGCCGACGCGCTGGTCGAGGTCGAGGGGCTTTTCGAGATCGACTGATCGGGCGAAAACCGCCTATCGTTCGCTGGCTCCTGCTTGCATAGGCGACATGCCAGACGATTCAGCCAAACTCACCCTGACCCTGCATCCGAAGATCGCCGAAATCGACCCGGCGTCCTGGGATGCCTGCGCCGGTGACGAAAACCCCTTCGTCAGCCACGCCTTCCTCGGCGCGATGGAGGACAGCGGCTCGGCCGGACCGCGCACCGGCTGGCTGCCGCAGCACGCCGCCCTGCGCGATGAAGCGGGCACGGTCGTCGCCGTCGCACCGATGTACGCCAAGTCGCACAGCTACGGCGAATATGTCTTCGACCATGGCTGGGCCAACGCCTTCGAACGCGCCGGCGGCGAATATTACCCAAAACTCCAGGTCGCCTCCCCGTTCAGCCCGGTCCCCGGCCCCCGCCTGCTCCGCCGCCCCGACGCCGGCATCTCCATCGAGGGTCTCGGCAGCGCCCTGGTGCAGGCATGCCGCCAGCTCAAGCTGTCCTCGATCCACGTCACCTTCTGCACCGAGGAAGAATGGAACGCCCTCGGCCAGGCCGGCTGGCTCCGGCGCCTCGGCACCCAGTTCCACTGGGAAAACGCCGGCTACACCAATTTCGACGACTTCCTCGCCGCGCTGTCCTCGCGCAAGCGCAAGGTCCTGCGCCGCGAACGCCGCGACGCCAACGCCTGCGGCCTGGAGTACCACACGCTTTCCGGCGCCGACATCAAGGGGCGCCACTGGGACGCGTTCTACCGCTTCTACCAGAGCACCGTGGACCGCAAATGGGGCTCCGCCTACCTGACGCGCGAGTTCTTCTCGCTGCTGTCCGAACGCCTCGGCGACAAGGTCGTGCTGATGTATGCCGAGCATGACGGCAAGCCGGTCGCCGGCGCGCTGAACCTCGCCGGCGCCGACACGCTCTACGGCCGCAACTGGGGCTGCCGCGGCGACTGGCCGTTCCTGCATTTCGAGCTCTGCTACTACCGCGCCATCGACTGGGCGATTGCCCACGGCCTGAAGCGCGTGGAAGCCGGAGCGCAGGGCCAGCACAAGATTCAGCGCGGCTATCTGCCCCAGCCAACCTATTCCGCCCACTGGATCGCAAACGCCGGCTTCGCGCGCGCGGTGGACAATTTCCTGGCCGAGGAACGCCCGGAGATCATGGCCCACATGGCCGCGCTCGCCGAACAATCGCCGTTTCGCAAGGCCGGGGAAACCGACTGAACGACGGCGTGGCCGGACCGGCCCGATTCCCAGCCAGGTTCCCAAACAGATTCTGGGCCTGCGTCCAACTGGCCCTGGC
>CAINEA010000579.1 GCA_903847525.1 uncultured Acetobacteraceae bacterium
CAGCACGGTGGCGGTGGTGGTGCCGTCGCCGGCGGCATCATTGGTCTTGGAGGCGACTTCGCGCACCCTCTGGGCGCCCATATTTTCGAACTTGTCGGCGAGCTCGATTTCCTTGGCGACGGTAACGCCGTCCTTGGTGATGCGCGGCGCGCCGAAGCTCTTGTCGATCACAACGTTGCGGCCCTTGGGGCCCAGCGTGACCTTCACGGCATCAGCGAGAATATCCACGCCGCGCAGCATGCGGGCGCGAGCGTCACCGCCGAAGCGGACTTCCTTGGCAGCCATGTGTTCTATCCTTCTAATTCAGCTTGCGTGTAGCGAGGCGCCTCGATCCAAAGCGTGGATCAGGCGGCCTTCTTCTTGGCGGCGGGTGCGCCTTCGATGATGCCCATGATGTCGGACTCCTTCATGATCAGGAGCTCCTCGCCATCGAGCTTCACTTCCGTGCCGGACCATTTGCCGAACAGGATGCGGTCGCCGGCCTTCACATCGAGGGCGACGATCTGGCCGGCCTCATTGCGAGCGCCGGGGCCAACGGCGATAACTTCGCCTTCCATCGGCTTTTCCTGCGCGGTATCGGGAATGATGATGCCACCGCGGGTCTTTTCCTCGGCATTCAGCCGGCGGACCACGACCCGGTCGTGGAGGGGGCGGAACTTCATGTGGATCGCTCCTAGTTGATGTCGGCCATTGGACTGGCCATGCGTGAATGGACGTCAGGTCGCTGCAACCAGCCTTGGCCCCATCAGGCACCGCGGCTGGCTGTTAGCACTCTCCATCAGAGAGTGCCAGCGATCTAGGACTTTGCGCCCGAGGAGTCAAGAGTTCGGCAGCACTCTGACTATACGAGTGCTAAGACTCTGGAATAGCTTCTGTTTTTTCTTGCGCACCCCCCCGGCCCGCATGTCATGCTACGGACACTCGGCATGAACCGGCCGTCAGACGCCGGAACGATTTGGGGGGAGACCTGGGTTTAACCGCCGAGACAGATCGCACGGGGACGCACGCAGATGAGCCTTGCCAAGCAGTTGCAGGACTATCGCCTGACCACCGCCGAAATCCTTTACCGCCTGCCCGATCATCCCGAGATATTGCAGACCTATGTCTGGCAGGACCTCGATATCGCCCCGCGCTTCCCGGTGTTGCGCAAATTCCTCGATTTCTGGGAAACCAAGCTGGACGGACGTCTGTACCAGGTCCGCATAGCCTCCGCCGGTCTGATCCAGCCCGGCCGCTTCACCCACCCGGCAACGATGCTGCATCTGCATTAAGCCGATCGTTCTTCCATCGACGGTCGTTGGCAAGGACTGGGCACGCGGCCCACAAGTGGCATGGCGGCACAAAAAACGAGAAAGGGCGGCACCGTGAGGTGCCGCCCTTTCAAGCAGATTTCGGCCAGTTCCCGTCAGGCGCGCTTGCGGCGCACCAGTCCGAGACCGAGCAGCCCGGCACCGAACAGCGCCATCGCGGCTGGTTCTGGTGTTGCTACCGCGTCGAGCCTTACGTTGTCGAAATCTCCCTGCGCGCCGGTGGTGCTAAGCAGGATCGTGACAGTCTTTCCAGCATCCCCGGCAGTGGCCGTGTACGTTGCGGTCCAGTCATTCCATGTGCCCGGTCCGCCGTCGATTCCGGTCGCGGTTGCAACCACGCTTCCGTCGATCTCGAGCTGTATAATACCCGCCATGGGTACATCGGTTCGGTGCAGCAGATCGACCTGCAGTGTGTAGGTGGTCCCGGCAATCGCGGTGGCCACGTCCTGCCAAATCGGCGCGTCGCTGGTGAACCCGATCAAGCTGCCATCCGTGGCAGGAGGGTTGCCGACATTCCCACCGATCAACCATTGGCCGGAGATTCCGCTGTTCGTCCAGCCCGGAATTGCAGCGATACTGTAAGCGCAACTCCCCTCGCAACTGAACGGCAGCCCGCCCGCGGGAAGCGTCTCGAAGGAATAGTTGCTGACAGGGATCGCTGTTGCCGACGCCGGCGCGGACGCGAGCAATCCGGCAACAAGCGTGAGCGCGGAGGTCGCCGCGAGAAGTTGCTTCATCAAATTTTCTTCCAAAATGACTAGTATTGTTTGATCGGTGCCGGATCCGCCAATAAATTCCGATAAAATGGCTATATCGATATATTTACCTGCACCTGCAAAATTCTTGTAAACGAATCTTACAAAATATCAAGCAAAAATTGTCCGTGGATCATAAAAGATCGAATTTAATATATTCGGATTTATTTATTATTGATTTATATTTTAGATCTTTCGTCGGCATCGACGAACTGCCTGCGCATACCTTTCGAAACGCCTACCCGCTTTTTTCGGCGGATGGGCGATGTCTCGGTTCCCGGGCTGACGCGAGGCCCTACGCCAGCGCGCGATACCCGATGTCGCGCCTGCAGGAACCTTCCGGCCAGTCGATCGCATCCACGGCTCGATATGCGGCCGCGCGCGCACCAGCCAAATCCGCGCCGCTGGCGCAGATCGTCAATACCCGCCCGCCTGCCGCACGGATCGTGCCGTCCGCATCCGCCGCCGTGCCGGCGTGAAACACCTGCACCCCCGGCACCGCGGCGGCACGGTCCAGACCGCGGATAATGCTGCCGCGCTCCGGCGCCTCCGGGTAGCCGCGCGCCGCCATCACAACCGCGATGCGCGCGCCGTCGTGCCAGCGCAGGTCGAAATGCCCTAATTCCCCGTCGCACGCCGCCTGCAAGGCCGGCAACAGGTCCGAGCGCAGCTTGCCGAGCAGCACCTGGCACTCCGGATCGCCGAAGCGGGCGTTGAACTCGATTAGCTTCGGGCCTTCCGCCGTCAGCATCAGCCCGGCGAACAGGATGCCGCGAAACGGCGTGCCGCGCCGCGCCATCTCCGCCAGCGCCGGGCGCACAATGCGATCCATCGCCACCTGCTCCAGTTCCGGCTTGAACACCGGAACTGGCGAATAGGCGCCCATGCCGCCGGTATTCGGGCCGGTGTCGCCTTCGCCGATGCGCTTGTGGTCCTGCGCCGAGCCGAACGGCAGCGCCACTTCCCCGTCGCACAGCGCGAACAGCGACACTTCCTCGCCGATCAGGCATTCCTCGATCACGATGGCATCGCCGGCCGCACCGAAAGCGCCGTCGCGCAGGATATTGTCGATCGCCACGATCGCCTCGTGCACCGTGGCCGCCACCACCACGCCCTTGCCCGCGGCCAACCCATCCGCCTTCACCACGATCGGCGCGCCGCGCCGACGCACGAACTCCTTCGCCGCTTCCGGCTCCTCGAACCGTTCCCAGCGCGCGGTCGGAATGTTCGCGGCGTCGCATAACTCCTTGGTGAAGGTCTTGCTGCCCTCCAGCTGCGCCGCCGCCTTCGACGGGCCGCAACAGGCAATGCCCGCCTCCGTCATCGCATCGGTGATGCCCGCGACCAGCGGCGCCTCCGGACCCGGAAACACGAGATCCACCTGGTTATCCTGGGCGAAGGCGACCAGCGTCGGAATATCCATCACGTCGATATCCACGCACTCCGCCACGTCGGAAATGCCGGGGTTGCCCGGCGCGCACCACAGTTTCTTCAATTGCGGGCTGGCGGCGATTTTCCAGCACAGCGCGTGCTCCCGTCCGCCCGACCCGACCACCAGCACCCGCATGCGCCTATCCCTTATTCAACCGGTCTTATTCACCTGGGCCGGGCCTTAGCATAGGCTAAAGCCATGAACGAAACTCGTCCTCTGTCGAATCTGCCAGAATACACCGTCAGCGAGATCTCCGGCGCGGTGAAACGCACGCTGGAGGAAGCCTTCGGCCGCATCCGTGTGCGCGGCGAACTGACCGAGGTGAAGCGCTACCCCTCCGGCCATATCTACTTCTCGCTGAAGGACGAGGGCGGCAAGATTTCCGGCGTGGTGTGGAAATTCGCTGTCCCGCGCCTGGGCATGGAGCCGGAGAACGGCGTCGAGGTCATCGCCACCGGCAAGGTGTCGTCCTACGGCGAGCGCTCGTCCTATCAGTTGATCGTCGAGCGGATGGAGTATGCCGGCGCGGGCGCGCTACTGGCGAAGATCGAGATGCTGAAGCAGCGCCTCGGCGCCGAGGGCCTGTTCGATGCCGAGCGCAAGCGGCCCTTGCCGATGCTGCCGAAGGTGATCGGCGTCGTCACCTCGGAAAAGGGCGCGGTGATCCAGGACATCAAGACCACCATTGCCCGGCGCTTCCCGCGCACCATCCTGCTCTGGCCGGTGCCGGTGCAGGGGGAGGGGGCGGCGCTAAAGATCGCTGCGGCGATCGCGGGCTTCAACGCGATCCAACCGGGCGGGCCGATCCCCCGCCCGGACGTGCTGATCATCGCCCGCGGCGGTGGCAGTCTGGAAGATTTGATGGCCTTCAACGAGGAAATCGTCGTGCGCGCTGCCGCTGCGAGCCGCATTCCGTTGATCTCCGCCGTCGGCCACGAGACCGACACCACGCTGATCGATTTCGCCTCCGACCGCCGTGCGCCCACACCCACCGCAGCGGCGGAAATGGCCATCCCCGCCCGCGCCGACCTGCTCGCCGACATTCAGCAGAAAACCGCGCGGCTCACCGGCGGGCTGAACCGGCTACTGCAGGAACGCCGCCTCGGCCTGTCGCGCGCGGAACGTGGCCTGCCCGACCTGCCTGCCTTGCTGGGCACCGCCCGCCAGCGGCTGGACGACCGGGCGGAGCGGCTGAGGCTGGCGCTGCCGAACCTGCTGGCCGCCCGCCGCACCGGCTTCGTCGCGGTCGAGCGCCGTCTGCCCGATCTGCCGGCGCTGATCGCCAACGCACGACGCGGCCTCGACGACCGCACGCTGCGGATAAAGCTCGCATTGCCCAACCTGGTTTCCGGTCGCAAGGCCGCGCTCGGGTTGGCCGGCACCCGGCTAACGGGGGGACTGCGCCATGCCCTGGCCGGCGCGCGCACCCGAGGCGCGCGCACGCTGGGCCGTCTGAGCGACGCACCGCTGCGGGCCTCCCTGCGCGAGGCCCGCGCCCGGCTGGAAGGGTCGGCCGCGCGGCTGGAAGCGGTATCGCCGATGGCGGTTCTGGCGCGGGGCTATGCGCTGGTCACCGACCCAGCCGGCCATCCGCTGACCAGCGCCGCCGCCGTTACGCCCGGATCGGCCTTGCGCCTGCGCTTCGCCGATGGCGAGGTCGGCGCCAAGGCCGACGGCGGCAAGCCGGTCCGCCAGGGCAGCCTGCCACTTTAGCCGGTTCAGCCGCGGATCAGCGATTTTAGCCCGCGCAGGACGCTGCCACCGATATGGCGGACGCCGTCCTTGGCGGAAACGAGGCCGTCCCGGGCGCTGGCTGCAAGATAGCGCAGCCGGTGCCACCATAATCCGCGGCCGGAGACCGCCGTGTCGCCGGCGCCGATGACGTTACCGTCGAGTACCGGGCTGGCATCGGTCCAGTTCAACAGAAAAACGCCAGGACGCGCGGTATGATTGACCAGCGTATTGCCCCGAAACGTCAGACTGACGGCGTGGCCCCAGCCGCTGCCGGCGAACACGGCGGCGCGGGCGTCCTCCAGCCTGGGGCCCTTCTCCAGGACATTGCCGGTCATCAGCAGGCTGCCCGCGGCGGTGAAGGCGACCAGGGCGGAGGAGGCGCCGGAGCCGTCCTCGATACGATTATCGACCAACTCGGTCGCTTCGGCCGCCGAGCTGATCTGCGGCCCGGCGACGGGCTGGCCGGTTTCGGTCTGGCTGGCACGGGGATCGCGAAAGCCAGAGCGCTCGATGCGCAGCCGGGCGAGGTGGCCCACAGCGAGCGTCGCCAGGCATCCGCCCGCCCCGCAAGCGCCGTTGCCGGCGAAGTAACTGTCGCGGATGATCAGCGCGCCCGCCGGCTGCTCGATGCTCAGGATCGAGGTCTGGTTGTTGACGAAGCGGCAGTGCTCGACAGTCAGGTTGCGGCCCTCGGCACGGATGCCAGCGCCATTGCCATCGGGCACGCGGACGCGGGTGAAGGTCAGGCCGCGCACCGTGACGTCGTTGCCGCCGATCACGAAGGCAGCCTTGCGGCCGCAGGCGAGGTCGGTAAAGACCACATCGGACGGAACGGTGCGGTCCGCCCCGGCCGGCGTGGCGGTTTCGATGGTTATTCCGTTGGCGCGCCAGATCGCGCAGTCAAAATACTCGCCGGGATCGAAAACCACCCGGTCCCCGTCCTCGACCATGCGGGCAGCGGCGGCGGCGGTTTTCAGCTCACGGTCAGGCCCGACCTGGAGCGTGCGGCAAGATGCCGCCCTGGCGGAAAACAGAATGGCGCAGGCGGCCAGGAGACATCCGCCAGCCCGGATCATGTTTCCGCAAATGGGTTCTTCGTGCCGCGCAGCTGCAGCCGGATCGGCGTTCCCGGCAGATCGAAGGTTTCGCGGAGCGAGTTCACCAGATAGCGCTGGTAATCCTCCGGCATCTGTTCGGCGCGCGTGCCGAAGGCCACGAATGTGGGCGGGCGGGCCTTGGCCTGGGTTATGTAGCGCAGCTTCAGCCGCCGTCCCTGCACCAAGGGCGCCTGATGGCGGGACAGCGCGCCCTCGAACCAGCGGTTCAGTTCACCGGTGGGAATGCGGGTGTTCCAGGTCTCATAGACCTTCCAGATCGCCGGCATCAGCTTCTGGATGTTCGCCCCGGTCAGCGCCGAGAAGGTCACGACCGGGATGCCCTTCATCTGCGCCATGGACGTTTCCAGCCGGTCCGATATCGCCTTGCGCGTGGCGTTGCGGTCCTCGACGGCATCCCATTTGTTCAGCGCGATCACGCAGGCCCGGCCCTCGCGCTCGATCAGCTTGGCGATCTGCAGATCCTGGTCGTGCAGGCCCAGCACCGCGTCGATGGTCAGCACCACGACCTCGGCCATCTTCAGCGCCTCCAGCGAGGCACTGACCGACATCTTCTCCAGCGGTTCCTCGATGCGCGCGCGCCGGCGCAGCCCGGCGGTATCCACCAGTTCGATCCTGCGGCCCTCGTCGTCGGTAAGGATCGAGGCGACGGCATCGCGCGTCAGCCCCGGCTCCGGCCCGGTGATCATCCGTTCCTCGCCGAGCAGCCGGTTCAGCAGCGTGGACTTGCCCGCGTTCGGGCGGCCGACGATGGCCAGTTTGAGCGGTCGGTCCGGCGCGCTGGCCTCTTCTTCCTCAATTTCGGCCTGGTCCGGCAGGCGGTCGGCGATCTCCATCATCAACTGAGAGATACCCTCGCCATGCTCGGCGGAGATCGCCAGCGGCGAGCCGAGGCCGAGGGCATAGGCGTCCAGCACCGAGGAATTGGCCGCGCGGCCTTCCACCTTGTTGGCGACCAGCAGCACCTTGCGGTTCTGCCGACGAAGCCAGGCGGAGAAATGCGCGTCCGCCGGTGTGACGCCATCGCGGGCGTCGATCACGAAAACCACGAGGTCGGCAATGTTTACCGCCGCCGCCGACGACGCGCGCATGCGCCCCGACAAGGTGTCCGGGGCGGATTCCTCCAGGCCCGCGGTGTCGATCAGCCGCACCCGGCGTCCGCGCAACATCGCCTCCGCTTCCTTGCGGTCGCGGGTTACGCCCGGTGTGTCAGCCACCAGGGCGGCCCGCTTGCCGGCGAGGCGGTTGAACAGCGTGGATTTGCCTACATTCGGCCGGCCCGCGATGACGACGACCGGCAGAACAAGCGGTTCCCCAATTGCGAAATCATCGTCACCGTCCAGCGGAGGATCGATACTGCTCATCTGAGCGCCGTGATGCTGCCATTGTCGGTGACGATGAACAGAGTGCCGTCTGCCACCGCAGGCGCCAATGAAGCGGCACCGGACAGGTCCTGCCTGCCGAGCACTTCGCCGGTATAGGGGCTGATCGCCATCGCCTGGCTGTTGTTGCCGGCGACAACAAGCCGGTCGCCCACCAGCACCGGTCCGAACCAATGGATCGGATCGCGCTTCTTTTCCTCGTTCCCGAACTTCGGCAGATCGGTCACCCATGCAGGCCGGCCATCGGCCCGGTTCAGCGCGGTGATCTGCTGATTGGAGGTGACGATAAACAGCCAATCGCCGGCAACCCAGGGATTGTCGCTGCCACCGACGTCGCGTTCCCACAACCGGCGGCCGGAGCGCAGGTCGATGCTCAGGCACAGTCCACCGACGCTGATGGCATAGACCCGGCTGTTGGCGATCACCGGCAGGCCGCGAACGGTGGACAGGTCCGTGATCGAACTGTTGCCGGACGACGCCAGGGTGTCGGTCCAGGCCACGTTACCCGAATCGGCGCGCAGCGTGGCCAGTTCGCCCGAGCCGAAGCCGGCGACCACCAGCCCGTCGGCATAGGCCGGCGCCGGCTGGCCGAGCAGCGACAAAATGGCGGATGGCGCGTGGTAGGACCAGATCTGCCGCCCGTCAGCGGTGTCGAGCGCGAACATCCGGTCATCGAAGGTGACGAAGAAAATCCGACCCTCCGCGATGGTCGGCGCCGAGCGGGCGGGCGTGCCGGTGTTGATCCGCCAGCGCACGGAGCCGGTGCCGGTATCGATCGCCAGCACGTCGGCCAGGCCATT
This sequence comes from uncultured Acetobacteraceae bacterium, assembly GCA_903847525.1. GTDB lineage: Bacteria > Pseudomonadota > Alphaproteobacteria > Acetobacterales > Acetobacteraceae > PALSA-911. The sequence continues at coordinate 8,529 of CAINEA010000579.1, forward strand.
CACGGCATACAGCACCCCCTGATCGACGCTCAGGCCACCGCCGATATTGGTGCTGTCGTCATCCTCGCCGCGGGTCTCCAGGCGCCATTTGCGCGCACCCGTGGCGGCGTCGAAGGCGGTGATCACGGCGGCGGAATCCATCGTGAAGACCGTCCCGCCGTCGATCACCGGCTGGGCCAGGATCTTGCGACGATAGCCACCGCCCGAGCCGATGGAAGCGGACCATGCCTCGCTCAGCCGGTCGGCCGCGGCGAGGTGGCCGACGAAGTGGGCGGGATTGCCGCCAGGGGTCGGCCAGGACGCATTCCGCACGGCCTCCGGCAGGACCACCTTTCGGGCGTTCGCGTCCTCGACATCCAATACGCGGGTGGTGGCGCCGATCGGTTCGCGCTGGCCGGCCAGCGGCGTTTTTTTCGTGCCGAACCAGTCTTCGTACAGGCTGCATCCGGACAGCAGGGCGAGCGGACCCAGCAGGGCGGCCCGGCGTGACAGCCGAACGGGCACAGAGGCTGCCGCGGCGGCAGCGGCGGAACGGGTGGTGGTGTCGGACGGGATCTTGCGGTTCATGATTTTATCCACCCACCGCACCGGCGGCCCCGCCTAGGCGGGCCAGCATGGCGCCGGCGCGGTTGCGCACGCCGATCGGGGCGGCGGTGTCTTTCGACAGCCGGTTCAGGGTTTCCTTCGCCGTCTCCACATGGCCCTGGCGGATATCCAGCAGAGCCAGTTGCTCCTGGGCCAGCGCGTGCCAGGGGTTGCTTGCCTCGGCCATCGGCTTTAGCCGGGCCGCGAGCTGCGCGACATCCCCGGTATCGACCTGCCGCATCACGGCCAGCAGATTGGCGAGATCGCGCAGCAGCGGATCGACAGACCCATCGCCGGCGACCTGGTTCCAGATCGACACGGCAGCGGGCAGATCGCCGGCATCGGCCTTCAGTCCGGCTTCGCGCAGCCGCGAGAGGGCCTGGTAACCGGCCGGCCCATCGGCGGCGACCGAGGCAAAACCGGTGAGCGCCTGTGCGCGCTTTTCGGCGGTGGCGGCATTGTCCGGCGCGGCAAGCCCCGGTGTCGGCGAGAGGTTATCGGCAATCCGCATGGCGGCGAGGAAGCGGCCGGCGGCCGCCTGGTCCTGGCGCGCCTGCCACCATTGCCAGCCCTGCCAGCCGGCAACGCCCAGCACGACGGCGAATGCGGCGGCAAGGATCAGCCCGCCATACTGCTTCAGGACCGCATGCGCCTTGTCGGCGCGCAGTTCCTCATCGACCTCGTCGAAGATATCGACCACGTATTCTCCTGCCAGGCCTGGCGTTTTCAGTTTCTTCCGCTGGTGCGGATGGAGCGCGGCATCTGCCCCATCGGGTGCGCCGTCACGCGCCGGACCATAGCGATGGCGCGTCTCCGGGGCAAACCATACGCCGGATCACCGCGTAGATCCCCCATTAAACACCTTATTAAACCGCCGGGTTTTAAACCGCCGGTTCATGTTTACGGTGCAGAGGTTGCGCCATGACGCGTCCGAACCGGCTCAAGCTGCGGCTGCACAGGGAAGTGCCCCCCCTGATATGGCCCACTCTAATATGGCCCCCTCTGGCATATCCCCTTCTGTCATGCCTGCTGCTGCTGACATCCTGCGCGCCCGGCGTATGGCCGCCGCCCTGGGTGGAGCCTGCCGCTGCGCTCGCGGCGGCAGACGTCACGTCGATCGTGATCCTGCATCGCGGCATCATCGATACGCTGTATTCGGCGGCCAGCGGCCGGGATTGCTCGATCGTCTACCTGGATCGTGGCCAAAGCTACTGCAAGGCGCAGGAACCGCCTCCTTTGCCGCCTGCCTACTGCACCCGCAGCCTGGGTGTGGTGGATTGCTGGTCAAATCCGGAAGCCCTGGTCAACCTGCCGCCGCAGGTGTCCAACGGTCCGACGACGCTGACCCCCGCGCAGGAAGCCAACCGCACGCAACGCTGGCCGCCGCTATAGGCGCCGGCTTCTCCCGCTCTCGCCATCCTTCACGGATTCTGCACACAATCGGGCAAGCCATAACGCTGCGCCGATCCGCCGAACGGGAGCCAAATGATGAGCAACGATGTCTTCGAGGTCATGTCCACCATGCGGGCCATGCGCCGGCTGAAGCCGGACCCGGTGCCGGACGCGCTGATCCACAAGATCCTGCAGGCCGGCGTCTGTGCGCCGAACGGCGGCAACACACAGATCTGGCGCTTCCTGGTGATCAAGGACCCGGCGGTGAAAAAGGCCGTGCAGGTGATCTACAAGCGCGCCTTCGACGAATGGATCGGGCCGCGCTACCTGACCAGCGAGCCGCCGCCCGGCATCACCAAGGAAAAATACCTCCGCCAGCACGGCGCGGTCGAATACCTGACGGATCATTACCACGAAGCCCCGGTCTGGATTGTCGCCTGCCTGGAGGACGGCCCCAACCCGTCGCGGGCATCCGGCGCGTCGATCTATCCGGCAGTGCAGAACATGCTGCTCGCGGCCCGCGCTCTAGGCCTCGGCTCGACTCTGACCACGCGGCACATGCGCTACGCCACGGAGGCGGACAAGGCGATGGGCCTGCCGGACGGCGTGCACTCCTACGCCATTCTGCCGATCGGCTACCCGATGGGGAATTTCGGCCCGGTCGGGCGCACCAAGCTGTCGGACGTGGTGTTCACGGAGAAATGGGGCCAGCCCTATGTGGAGGCCTGAAGCCGGAAGGCCTTAACCGGCCACTCACGAAATTCGGCGCCAATGCACAGGCGCGCCGCTCCTTTCGAGCGCATTCCCGCGCGCAGAAGGGAGCGGTCCGTGCGTGCTTCGGCAATACCGGCTGTATTGGCCGCTATCCTGACCGCCTGCGCCCAGCCGGAGGGCCTGCCCGGCCCGACATCGCTTAGCCAGCAATGGATGTTCGGTATCGAGCGGATGCAGGGCGATCCGCTGCCGCAGCTTCCCTACACCAACCGCTTCATCGCCGACCTGGCGGCCATGCCGAAGGTCCAGGTGGTCTATATCGGCGCACCGGAGACGGCCGGGCTGTTCGCGTCCTGGTCCGCCGGCCGGCTGATCGTGGCCCCCCGGCTGCGGGCGGAACGGTCCTGCATGACCGTCACCTACACGATCTTCCAATCCGGCGAGCAACAGCGCGTATTCGGCCTGATCATTCCGCCACCGCCCGCCGGCGTTGAATCGGACCCGGCCTGCGTGGACCGGGCGGCCGGTGCGTTCTATCAGGCACTGGTCGTGCAGGGCCTCTGACGGAGGCTTTACCTCAACGCCGCGCAGAGCCGGCGCGCAGCAACACGGCCGGCGCGGCGATGCCGACCGCGATCGCGCCGATCATCAGAACGGCGGCGAAGCCGAGCGCCAGCGTGTCGGTGACCAGCGACGGAGTGGCGATGCCGTGCACGATCTGCAGGCTGCCGATGATGGCGCGGAATGCATAGGCGCCCGGCACCATCGCGACCACGCCAGGAAACGCAAAGGCCGCCGCCGGGGCATGGAACAACCGGGCGAAGCCCTGTGCGAGACAACCCACGACCATTGCCCCGATCAAGGTGCCTGCAACGATGTCGATCCCAACATGCACGCCGAGCGTCCGGGTGGTATGACTGGCGATGCCGCAAATAACGCAGGCCCAGGCAACTCGGGCCGGCACGCCGAACAGGAACACGTAGCCCAGAGCGGACAGCGCGGAGAACACCGCGTCCTGCCAGATCGCGATCGCTAGTGTGGGTTCCTGCACCGGGATCGCCGCGCCGGTCAGGATCGTGGCGACGAACAGGCCGAAGGCGACGGCAATGGTGATCAGCGTCGCGAAACCCAGCCGCGCGAGCGCGAGTGTCATGTGATTGCGGATCGCGTCCAGCACGGCGTTGATCAGCGGCACCCCGGGCACCAGGATCATGCCAGGCGCCACCAGACACAGCGAAGGTGTCGCGCTCAGGCCGAGCTGCACCGCAATCCCCCCCACCAGACCGCCGAGGGTGGCGGCGGAGAACGCAACCGCGGCCGGGTTGGCGTGGCGCATGCCCATCTGCTGGCGCAGCCAGGTGCTCGCCGCACCCGCGAGCCAGGTCACGGCGAAGGCCGGCCAGTCGCCGCCGAACAACCGGCTGAGGCTGGCGGCGGTCAGGCCGAGCATGACGACAACGACCCATCGATTGTATTCCGCCGGACGATGCTCGATCGCCTCCAGCTCGGCGCCGGCCGCCTGCAGGCTGCACCGACCTGCTTCAGCGTCGTTCACCAGCCGGTCAAGCGCGGTCAGCGCCGCCAGGCCGACATTCATCGCCGGCAGCCGCTGGCCGATCTTGGTACGGAAATTCTCGCCGGCGAGGATGGTCAGTAGCAGCGCCTCGTAGCTGACCAGCAACTGCGCCTCGCAGCCAAAGGCATGCGCGAACCGCGCGACCGCGTCCTGCACCTCCTCGGTGCCGGCGCCGTTCAGCAGCATTAGCCGGCCGAGCTGCAACGACCGATGCGCGACGGCATCGATGTCGGCGGCTGCCAGGGGGGCCTGCCCGGTCACACCGGCTCGGTCACGCGGGCAGGGTCAACCGGCGTAAACCGGCTTGTAGGCCATCGCCCGGATATGCGCGCCGATGTCGGCGGGCCGGGGGATGCCCGCCAGATCGTGATCGAAGACATGGGTGGCGATCCGCGCGGCGGTATTCAATGAGGCCTCGAAGATGTTGCTGGTCGGCGGGTAGATCAGCCCGGTGGCGAGGTTGGCGTCGGTGACCTGTTCGGCCACAGCGCGGGCGGCGACCATGAACATCTCCTGGGTAACGCGCTTGGCCTGTGTCGCCAGCACCGCCATGCCCATCGCCGGGAAAATGTAAACGTTGTTGCCCTGGCCGGGCACGATCGTCTTGCCATTGAACTGCACCGGCGGAAACGGACTGCCGCTGGCGAAAACGGCGCGGCCGCCCGACCATTTATAGGCTTCCTCCGCCGTGCATTCGGAGCGCGAGGTCGGGTTGGAATAGGGGAAGACAATCGGCCGCTCGTTGATGCGCGCCATCGCCTCGATCACTTGCTGGTTGAACAGCTTCGGCACCGCGCTGACACCAATGATCGCGGTGGGCTTCACCGCCTCCACCGCCGCGGCGAAGGTGCTGACCGGATCGTGGTCATGCGCGAATGGCTTCTGGAAATCGGCGATGTCGGTTCGGGATTGAACCATCAAGCCGTTGACGTCGAACAGCCAGTTGCGGCCGCGGGCCGCGTCGATGGAGATGCCCTCCAGCGCCATCGCCTCGCTGATCAATTCCGCGATCCCGGTACCGGCAGAGCCACCGCCGAGAAACAGGAAGCGCTGGTCGGCGAGTTTTTGCCCGGTAATCCGCAACGCGCCGAGGATGCCGGCCAGTGCGACCGCGGCAGTGCCCTGGATGTCGTCATTGTAGGTGCAGATCCGATCGCGGTAGCGGGCGAGAATCGGCACCGCGTTGATGTTGGCGAAATCCTCCCATTGCAGGCAGCTCTTGGGGAATAGTTCCTGCACCGCCTGCACGAACTCGTCGATGAAGGCATCGTAGTCGGCGCCGCGAACACGGTTCTGCCGCAGCCCGAGATACAGCGGGTCCTCCAGCAATTCGTGATTGTTGGTGCCGACATCCAGCGTGATCGGCAGGCACATCTGCGGCGGCACACCGGCGCAGGCGGTATAGAGCGCGAGCTTGCCGACCGGGATGCCCATGCCGCCGATGCCGAGGTCGCCCAGGCCGAGAATGCGCTCCCCGTC
>CAINEA010000580.1 GCA_903847525.1 uncultured Acetobacteraceae bacterium
GATCGACATGCCGACCATTGCCCACCACGTGCCCATCGTGAGACCGGCGATCACCAGGCCGATGGTGGAAACCACGCAGGCGCCCAGCAGGTTCCAGCGCCGCTCGTTCATGCGGTCCGACACCCGGCCCCAGACGACCAGCGCGATGCCGCCGCAAATGTACGGGATCATCGTCAGCCAGCCGACCGTCATGTTGCTGAAGTTGCCGAGGGATTTGATGATCTGCGGAATGAAGATCAGCATGCCCAGGCTGGCGGTGACGATGCCGAGATAGTTCAGTGCCAGCAAAAGCACCTTCTTGTCGAACATCGCCTGCCACATGGTGAAGGTCTTCACCGCTTCCTTGGCTTTTCGTTCCGACAGCAGTTTGGCGGCCAGCCAGGTCTTTTCCTCGGTGGTCAGGAATTTCGCCTGGTGCGGATGATCGGTCAGTACGAACAGGGTGGCGATGCCGATAAGGATGGTTGGGATCGCTTCGGCGATATACATGATCTGCCAGCCCTTCAGGCCAAACATGCCGTTCAGGCTCAGAAGGGCGGTCGAGATCGGCGCGCCCAGCGCGACCGCGATGGGCAGGCCGATCAGAAAGCCCGAAACGATGCGGGCGTGATGATGGGCCGGAAACCAGTAGGTGAAATACAGTACGATGCCAGGAAAGAAGCCGGCTTCCGCAACGCCGAGCAGGAAGCGCACAATGCCGTAGCTGTTTTCTCCGGTGACAAGGGCGGTCGCGCCGGCCAGCAGGCCCCAGGTGATCATGATGCGCGCGATCCATAGCCGCGCGCCCACCTTCTCCATGATCACGTTGCTGGGCACTTCGAAGATGAAGTAGCCCCAGTAGAATGTGCCAGTGGCGAAGCCAAACGCGGCGGCACTCATGTCGAGGTCGTCACGCATGGTCAGTCCGGCGAAACTGACGTTGATCCGATCTACATAGGCAAGAAAATAGCTGAGAATCGCGAACGGCAACAGACGCATGTAGATCTTGCGCATGGCCGATTTTTCAATCGCTTGGTCCACGTATAGCCTCCCTGTAAGCCAGTCTCGCCATTCCTTACGCCGTTTCGGCGGGGGGCAATTGTGGTCAGGATAGCGTGTCTACTGGGTTTGGTCACATTATTTGTGACAGCGTCGGCACGGGTCTCACAACAGCTTCGCTGTGGAACGGCCGGGTGGTAACGAAGCGCTCTGCTTGACCCGGCCCATTTCCGAGCCTTCAATTCAACTGTGGGACGAAGATAGGATCCCAGCCCCTTTCGATTTCGGTCATACGATCCGGGCCATCGGCGCACCGGACAATGGGAGCGGACAATGCATGACATAGTCATACGTGGCGGCACGATCGTAGATGGTACCGGCAGCCCGGGATATATTGGGGACGTTGCGATTGACGGTGCCAAGATCGCCTCGGTCGGCGGCAAGGCCGGGCCGGGCAAGCGGGAAATCGATGCCAAGGGCCTGCTGGTCACGCCCGGATGGGTGGATGCGCATACCCATTACGATGGCCAGGCAACGTGGGACCCGATCCTGGCGCCATCGTCCTGGCATGGGGTGACCACCATCCTGTTCGGCAATTGCGGCGTCGGCTTCGCGCCGGTCCGCAAGACCGATCATACGTCGCTGATCGGCCTGATGGAGGCCGTGGAGGAAATCCCCGGCATCGCGCTGGCCGAGGGGCTGAAATGGAACTGGGAGAGTTTCCCGGAATTCCTCGATGCGCTCGATGCGTTTCCCCGCGCGATCGACGTGGCGGCGCAGATCCCGCATCACCCGCTGCGGGTGTTCGTGATGGGTGAGCGCGCCATTCGCCGGGAAAAGGCCACCGCCGAGGATATCGAGGAAATGCGGCGGCTGGTTGAGGAGGGCATGCGCGCCGGGGCCTTCGGGTTCACCACCTCGCGCACCAATTCCCACAAGACCCCGACCGGCGAGATGGTCCCGGGCCGCTATTCGGAAATCGAGGAACTGCTCGGCATTGGCTCGGCCTTGGGCACGGTTGGCTACGGCGCCTTCGGCATCAACTCGGATTTCGACGTGGAGGAGGACGAACTCGGCTGGATGACCAAGCTCGGCCAGGACACCGGCCGGCCGGTGTGGTTCCTGCTGACCGACCGTCCGACCGATCCGGTGCGCTGGAAGCGGCTGATGGAGGGCGTGCACAAGGCCCGCGCCGCCGGCGCGATGGTCACCGCGCAGGTCGCGGGCCGTCCTGTCGGTGTGCTGCTGGGTGCCGACACCGCGCTCAATCCGTTCTCGATCCGGCCGAGCTACCAGGCGTTGCTGAAGCTGCCGATCGGCGAGCGGATGACGCGGATGCAGGACCCGGCGGTGCGCGCGCAGATCCTGTCGGAAGCGCCGTCGGCCGAGCTGCTGGGCCGCCTGTCGCAATTCCGCCAGCACATCGTCAAGCGCTGGAACCGCATGTTCAAGCTCGGCGATCCGCCGGATTACGAACCCCGCGAAAGCGATAGCATCGCCGCCATCGCCGAGCGCGAAGGCCGCACGCCAGATGAGGTTGCCTATGACTACCTGGCGGAAAGCGCCGATCGCTTCCTGTTCTTCCCGGTGGTCGGCTACAACGAGGACAACCACGATATCATCCGCACGATGCTGACCGACGAGGCGACCATCCTGGGCCTCGGCGATGGCGGGGCGCATTGCTCGTCGATCATCGATGCCAGCCTGCCCAGCTTCATGCTGACGCATTGGGCGCGGGATCGTTCGCGCGGTCCGCGCCTGCCGCTGGAACTGATGGTCAAGCGGCAGACCAGCGAGACCGCGAAGTTCTTCGGCTTCAACGACCGCGGCGTGCTGGCGCCGGGGCTGAAGGCGGATTTGAACGTGATCGACTACGAGGGTATGCGCCTGCACATCCCGGAAGTCCGCTACGACCTGCCGGCCGGCGGTCGCAGGCTGGTCCAGCGCGTGGACGGCTATGTCGCGACGATCGTGTCCGGCGTGCCGGTGTTCGAGAACGGCGTTTATACCGGGGCGACACCGGGCAAGCTGGTGCGCGCCACCGGAGCATAAGGCGACAGGCGAGGGGACCCAGGGTCCCCTCGTTGCCGGTTCCGCGCTTGAAATCGTCGGCGCGGGAATGGAATGTGGCTCCGTAGCGGAATGCCGGTGGTGCGCCCGCGGACGGAGATATCATGGCCGAAACCGATAACCTGCTGGGCAAGACCGGAGCGGCCATCAAGGGCTGGTTTCGCACCCTGGTGCTGATGGTGCGCGACCGGCGCGCGTTGTTGAGCCATGCCCCGGTGCGCAAGCCGCGGGTGCTGTCGCCGGTTTCGTTCCTGCTCGGCGGGGCGGCGGTGCTCTACGCGGTGCAGAATGTCGCTGCCCTGAAGGCGCCGGACATGGAGTTGCCGCCGGCGATTTCATTTTTGGAGCAGGCGGTTTCGGCTCTGGGGAACATCACGACGGTGGTGTTGGTGGCGGGGGCGGTGCTGTCGAGCGCCCTGATCTGGGCCATGTTCCGATTGTTCCGGCTGCCGCTGTCCTGGCAGGCGGCGTGGCGGCATGCCGCCTTTAACAATGGCGCGCAGTGCGCGGCGATTCTTTTCATTGCCGTGCCGCAGTTGATCTGGCGGCTTACCCTGCGCCCGGCCGGAATGGCCGTTCAGGTGACGGGGCTGCTGGGCTATTTCATCTGTTATCTGTTTTTGGTCGTCTGGATCCTGCGCCAGTACGCCGATGAGTGCGGGGTGCGCGCCTGGCGGGCGGCGCCGCCGCTGCTGATAGCCCTGGTGCCGCTGTGGCTGCTCTCGGCGGCTGTGGTCGATAGCAGCCCGGGCATCTGGATCACCAATGTGTTCTGGATGGTGCCCGGGATCGAGCCAGGGGACACGCTGCACGTCAATCGCTGGGTGCTGGCAGGGCGGGACCCGAAGCCGGGAGAGGTGGTGACGCTGGATCCGCTGGATACCGGGCGGCATTGGGTGCCGTCCGGCGGCGCCTTCTATACGGAGGTTCGACCGTTCACCGGGCGGGTGATTGCGGTGCCGGGCGACAGCGTGGCCGCGCGCGGGGCGGACCTGGTTGTGAACGGCGAGGTTCTGGCGCGGGAGAGGCTGCGCATGCGTACGCTGAAGGACCGGACCGATCCGGTGGGGCAGCCGATCCAGCCGTTCCGCCAGCGGCTTGGCGAGCACAGCTTCGTGGTCAGCTACGGACCGGAAGAGACGCCGCGGCCCTGCCTGCCGGAAAAGCCGGTCGAACTGCCGGCGGATCGCTTCCTGGTGGCGTTCGATGAGCGGCTGGACGGCAATATCTACTGCGCGGTATTCGCCCGCGGGCAGTTCAGCGGGGTGGTTGACTGGGATTTGCGCACGAAGGCGGTGCCGTAGGTCGCGGAGGTTTGCGGAATTTCGATGCGGGTCTGGAACTTGACCCTTTGATGACAGAATGGAGGTCTTTATGATTTCGCTGCTTGTAGCCCCTGGAGCGCAGCCAGGACCTGTCCTACAAGCGTTCCGATGAGGGCCATGCCCGCATGACCCGCAAACGATGAGGATCTGATGGCGATCACGACCAAGCGCCCGGCATTGGTAAAGCGGGTTACGGGCAAGGTAGCGAAGATCAGGGCGGGCGCATTCTCCGCCAAGCGGACAGACAAGGCGTCGGCAGCCGCAACGACCTGGCCGGAGCCGGATCATTCCGAGGCAATTTCTGTGCGGGATACGCTTCCCGAGGACGATCTCGCGGCGCCGCCTGCACCAGCGGATGCGCCGGCCGTGGTGGCGTCCGAAGTGGCCGGGCCGGACAAGGCGGTCACCCCCGCTTCCGGATTGGCGGACGCGCAGATACGAACTCTGGCCGATCTGTGCGAGGCGCTGGACAAGAAATGCCTGGAACTGCTGGAGCAAGTCGCGGCCGCGCACGAGGCGCAGGCGGCGAGCGAGCCGGTGACCGCGGAATTGCGCGAAGCGGTGGCGCAGGAGCGCATCCGGCGCCAGGAGCTGGAGCGGGAACTGGCGGAGGCGCGGCAGGGACATTCGCAGGAGCTGGCGGAGGCACGGCGGGCCCAGGCAGCGCTGGAGCGGGAAATCGCGGCGCTGCGGTTGGTGATGGAGCGGTCGAGCCGCTCAGGTACGACGGTCCGCAAGCCGCCCGAGCCGGCAACCGCACCCAAACCCAAGCCGGAGCGCAACGGAGAGCATGCGGCGCGGCTGTTGCCGTTGCTTGAGGCGGGCCTCGCTTCCGGCAAGATGACGGCTGTTCACGACACGGTGCGCGCCCTGACCCGGTTCCGGGTGGCGGGGATGATCGACGCCATCGAGGGCACGCGAGAGGCGCCGGTCTGCCGCGGCTGGTTGCTCAGCCGGACCGATCTGCAGATCGACCCGGTGATGTTCCTGATGGACGATGTTGGTCTTTTGGGCTGGGCCGATGCGAGCGCGGAGCGGCCTGACGTGACTGACGCCTATGGGAACACCAAGCCGCTCCCGGGGTTCGAGGTTCCGATCTCCCGCGTACCGGTGGGACGGCTGCGGGGCATCGTGGCGATGGCCGAGGCGGACAGCGAGGGGGGTGTTGTCTTCGAGGCGGCCAGGAAAACGGTTCCCAAGGGGCTTTTCGAACAAGGGCGAGGCTGAGCCGGGTTGGCATGGGTCGACCGGCCGCATCCGGCTTGACCGGGCCGCGCTGATTTGTGCTTATCCTGGGTGAGTTGTGCCCTTAATCGGTAAACCTGGAAGAACGAGCTGATGGCCCTGACCAAACAGGATGCGGTCCGACTTTATCAAATCCTGCACAAGCGGAATCCGGAAAGCGACGCGGTTGCCGAGAGCGTGGCCGGCCACTCCGAAAATCCTGTGGATGTGGTTGAATGGATCTGCAACTCCGAGGAGTTCCTGAACCGGCAGGCCGGGGTCGGGCGGGACATCCTGCGGGGCAACCAGGAGATACCATCGGTCGACGTGCAGACGGTGTGCGATGCGGCGTCGATGAACGAGTTGCTGCGGCGCGTGGTGGATATTTGCAGCCGTTCCGGTGAGACGGATCCCTATTGGTCGGTGCTGACCGATGACCGCTACCGGATGGACCGGATCGACGAGCATATGCAGGATTTCTACGAGACCGGGCAGCAGTCGCTGGCGTTGTTGACGAATGCGCTGACCCGCAATGACATCGATCCGCGTTCCATCCGATCCGTGCTGGAGGTTGGCTGCGGCGTGGGCCGGGTGACGGTGCACATGGCCGAACAGTTCAGCCGCGTTGTGGGAGTGGATGTTTCCCCGGGGCATCTGGAGGCGGCGCAGCAGGCTGCCCAGGCGTTCGGCAGGACGAATGTGGAGCTGGTTCACCTGACGCAGATCCAGAATATCGGGCGCCTGCCGAAGGTGGATTGCCTGTATTCCCTGCTGGTGCTGCAGCAGAATCCGCCGCCGTTGATCCGGGCGATGCTGCTTGGCTATCTGGATCGGGTGAACCCGGGGGGGGTTGCTTATTTCCAGGTTCCGGTGATGGCGCCGGGCTATCGGTATCAGGTGGCCGAGCATCTGCAGAACGGCGGAACGGGCATCGAGGAACATGTTATTCCCCAGCGCGTGATTTTCGAGGTGCTCGGCAGCCTTGGGTTTCAGGTGTTGGAGGTGTTGCCGGATGCCTGGGTGGGACTGCCGGCGTTGTCGTGTTCGTTTCTCGCCCGGCGGCCCTGAGTTCGCGAAAGTTTGTCGGGCCAGGCGCTGTAATTACTTAATTACCACCCCTTATAATCGTCTAACGATCCGCGTTGCCATTGCGCTGGCCGTCACCGGGAGGATTGAAGATGAGTGAAGACCCGAATGAAGCGCTGTTCACCGCGTCTTCGAACGCCGATTTCATTCAGGCGGCGTATCGCGTGATCCTGGGCCGGCAAGCCGATGAGGGCGGGGCGGCGAATTTCGTGCGCGCGCTGGACAACAAGGTGATGACCCGGGCGGGCGTGCTGAAGGAAATGGCCGAATGCGGCGAGCGGTGGGGACGGTCGTCGTCCAATCTCTTCGGGCGGCACAATCTGCACAATCTGATCGAGGAAGCGCCGGAGCGCTACATTTTCGTGCCGCGCAAGCACGGCCAGGGCGACACGCGGGTGCTGAAGGTGCAGTCACGCGCGGATTTCGACTGGATCGAGCGGCATATCTATGACGATGGCTTCTACGAGACGATGGGCGGGTGGATTCTAAGCTCGGACCCCTCGTTCGGTATCCTGGCCGATCAGGTGACGGATATCGGCGGTTCTTCCATTCTGGAGATCGGCTGTTCGAACGGGCAGATCCTGGGGCATCTGCGGGATCGGGGCTGGGAGGTGAACGGGGTGGAGATCAGCCACCTGGCCTGCTTCCTCGCACCCTATGAAATCCGCAAGCGGATCTTCTTCGGCGACCTGCTGGATCTGAAGATCGACCGGACGTACGACGTGATCATGGGGCTGGACGTGTTCGAGCATCTGAACCCGTTCAAGATCCCGGAGTATATCCGCAAATGCGCGGACCGGCTGAATCCCGGCGGCTACCTGTACGCCAACATACCGATGTTCGGGGAGGACCGGAATTTCGGCACGGTGTTCGGGGTTTATCTGGACGTTTGGGATGCGAGCCCGAACGGCCTGTTCGATCATATCGAGGTGGATGAGCGGGGCTGGCCGGAAGGCGGGCATCTGGGCTGGGCGCTGCCGAGCTGGTGGGAGGCGGAGTTCGGCAAGCACGGGCTGGTCCGCAGCGATGAGAAGGAGAAGCTGCTGCATGAAAAATACGCCGAGTATTTTGCCAAGGCACCGGCGCGGAAGAGCTTTTTCATTTTGCAAAAGGCTAAATGAACGATAGACGACGGGGCCAGTAATGGAGAACGAATATGAGAGAGTTATTATGGAATGCGAACGGCGACGATCCTGATACTCGCTAGAGGCAACCCCCTCCTGCCAAACCATCGTAAGAGGCGCGCAGGTTCCGTCCCCAAAAGTTCGAGGCTTCGATGATCTACGATTGTTTTCTATTTTTCAACGAATTCGACCAACTCTCCCTGAGGCTTGCTGAGCTTGATACGTGCGTTGACTTCTTCGTGCTGGTTGAATCGAAGCAGTCTCTGGCAGGCGCTTCCAAACCACTCTTCTTTGATCAAAATCGTGAATTATTTACGCCATATCTTTCCAAAATCGTCCATGTCGCCTTGCCGGGGTTGCCACCCATCGTTATTGATGATGAGCGGAGTCGCTTTTGGCTGGAACGGTATCAACGTAATGCGATCCTGTCAGGCTTACTTGGTTGCAGCCCGCAGAATGAAGATATTATATTATTATCTGATGTTGATGAAATACCAAGCCGTGACGGGATTTCTGAAGCGGAAACTCTGCTTTTAGATTATGACGTTGTCGATTTTGAACAAACAACATATCGCCAATTCATGGATCAACTGGGAATCAAGGGCCGCGAGACGAAGCGATGGGTGGGAACCGTCGCAACAAAGTACAAGTCTTTCTCTCGCGTTCTCCCGCAAGAGCTAAGGCGGGGGTGGGGTAGGGCGGGAGCTTATGTGGGGGCCGCCAACCCATCGGGAGATTCAATTAGGCGCGCAAGCGTCGAAAACGGTGGCTGGCATCTCACGTCTTTCGGGGGTCCAAAGGCCGTCCTATACAAGAAGGTGAACTTTGCCCACGGAGCGAATGATGTTTTTGGGAACGTTCGCGACGTTCCACCAGTGCCGATTGCACAATCATCGGTTGAGGGCCTGCATCCGCTAACTCCGCAACTGCTTGCAACAATCAAATCGTATGTTAGCGACACTCTTAGCAATGATATTCCGACATCAATGCTGCGCTCGATCGAAGATTACTACCATCTATTTCGCGCTTCTTACGGGGCTAACGGGACGGACAAGGCAGGAAGCGCTGTAGAAGCGGAACTTGATCCTAGTTCAGCCGGCCTGGGCAATGTGGCGATGGTGAAAACCAACTTAGCGTTGAACAGACCTGCGACACAAAGTTCAGTATCTCAATGGTCAAACTTTCCGTATGCGGAAGCAGATGCGCGTGGGGCCAACAACGGCGTGATTGATGGCAGCGCAGGATTTCATACTAATTATGAAGAATCGCCATGGTGGCAGGTAGATCTTCAATATTTTAGTATTCTATCCGAGGTGCATCTATTTAATCGTCAAATTTGTGCAAGTCGTTTGCGTCGGTTTAGCATCCTTATCTCGCTGGACGGCGTGCGTTGGTTGGTTGTCTTTAGTAAGACCGATGACACGATATTTAACGAAAATGACCTGCATCCCTATATAATCGATCTGGCTGAAGGTACTTTGGCTCGTTTCGTACGTGTTCGGCTTGACGGTGACGAATGTCTCCACTTCTGTGAATGCGAGGTCATCGGTCAAATTGCTGATGCTCGTTCATTGACGATTCTCAAAACGAAATTTGATGCGCAAATGCTTGAGCAAGAGCGTGAAAAGCAGCGTCAGGAAGAGGCAAAGCAACGCCGAGAAGAAGCCTTGAGGGCGGGAAGACGCGGTTATATTGTTCAAATCGAAGACAACCGGCTATTCGTCGACGTAGATCGGTATAGTGAGCCGCTCAGGCAGGTTCTAATCGGCGGTGGCTATGAGGGTAATGAACGATTTCTGGTAAAAGAATTGCTCAGCACCGAGGATAAAATTCTTGAAATAGGCACGGCCGTCGGGTTAGTTGCCATGACCGCTGCACGAATTGTCGGGCCTGAGAATGTCATGTCCTTCGATGCTAATCCACGGATAGCCTCTGACGCTCAGCGGAACTTCGCCTACAATGGACTAGGGGCGATCCGATCGCTGGTTGGAGTAATGCAGAATCGCAGTCGCTTTATGAACTCAAATGAAATGAGAAATTTTTATATTTCTCGCGATTTTTGGGCGTCGCGTTTGGATGCTAACCCGGACGATAAGGATATCGTCGAGACTGTCAGCGTGCGAACCGTTTGTCTCGAAGATCAGATCGCACGGCATAATGCTACCGTGATAATCTGTGACATTGAGGGAGGCGAATTTGATTTATTCATTGGCGCTGATCTTACCGGGATTAGGTTGCTGATCATGGAAATACACGAGTGGGCAGCAAGCCGAGACCGGAGGGATGAGATGACTCGCTATCTTGTTGAACAAGGATTTAACGAGGATTTGGACCGCAGCGGCTATGGGGTGGTGGCATTTCACCGGATAAGCGAGGTGGACCCCAAATCCTGGACAGGTAGTTAAGAGAGACTCCCGCCCCTAAAACGGCCTGAAGGCCAGGGGTTACGGATGATGAATGTTCGCAAA
>CAINEA010000581.1 GCA_903847525.1 uncultured Acetobacteraceae bacterium
CAAGATCGCGCAACTCGGTCGATGAAAGTGAGAGCAAATCCGGGGCAGGAACCATGCGCGCATTGATTCAGAACGCGCCGCGTCGCGAAAGCGAAATCGACCCCGTGCCCGGAGTTTTGCTCCGGTTACGTGGCATCGGGATTGCTCCGGGCCGGACGGATTATCCCCACCTGATCACCGGCAGGAGTTCCGTGCTATGTATATCGGCGCCATCGCTTCCAGTCTGCGGCTATTGAACTCGTTGTCGAAACCGTCGCCGGGCGTGCAGCCCGGCGCTGCCCCCAAGGGGTCGCAGACCGCGCCGGATGTTGCCGGCACCGGATCGGCCGATCCGTTCCAGCAATTATCGTCGGATGTCCAGGCCAAGTTGCTGCAGCTTCAGGCCACCGTGTCGGACACGACGCAGGCCAGCGCATCCATGGGCAAGACGATGCCGCCGCAGCACCATTCGCACGGCAAGGGCCCCGACGCCTCCGGCAACGCGGGTCCGGGCGGCGCCCCGGTTGGCACAACGACCGCGGGTGTGACGGTGGGTGGCACCACGAATGCGTCGATGGTCGAGGCGATACGGCAGGCCATGCAGGCCTATTCCGCGTCCGCTGCGAAGAACGGCACGGCCACAGTCAGTGGCACTTGAAAGCGTCGAACGGCTCACGGCAGGACCGGCAACGATAGAGCGACTTGCAGGCGGTGGAGCCGAACTCGGCCAGTAATTCGGTATCGCCGCTGCCGCAAAGCGGGCAGGCGGCGCGGGCCTCACCGAACAGGGCACGGCGGCCGCCGGCGCGATCGGGCGGAGCGATGCCGTAGGCCAGCAGCTTCTCCCGCCCCGAAGCGGTCAGCCAGTCGGTGGTCCAGGCCGGGGACAGTACGGTGCGGATTTTGGCGCCGGTAAATCCGGCCCGGACCAGGGCCATGTCGATCTCCAGCGCGATGACGTTCATTGCCGGGCAACCGGTATAGGTTGGGGTGATGGTTACCTCTACCTGGCCGTCGTTCACTGTGACATCGCGCAGCACGCCGAGGTCGGCGATGGTCAGGACAGGGATTTCCGGATCGGTTACCGTGGCAACCGCTTCGTAAGCCCGTTGCCGCGCATCGGCTACCATTTGGCGCCGGGGTGGCTACGCTGCAGATATTGCAGTTCCGCCAGGATGTGGCCGAGGTGTTCGCTGTGCCGGCCGGTGCGCCCGCCGGTCTGCATCCAGCTATCCTTCGGACGGGTCAGGGTGGCGCGGGCCAGGATCGTGTTGATCCGGGACGACCAGCCATCGTGCAGTTCGGCCGGATCGGGGATGGTGCCGGCGTCGATCAGGGATTGGTCGGGGGCGTCCACCTCGAAGAACTCGCCGGTGAAGGGCCAGAGTTCCTCTAGGCCGGCCTGGGCGCGGCGGTGGCTTTCCCCGGTGCCGTCGCCGAGGCGAATCAGCCATTCGGAGGCGTGGCGCAGATGGTAGGCGGTTTCCTTTTCCGCCTTGGCGGCAATGGCGGCGATGGTTGCGTCTGACGACGACATCGCTTCGCGCCAGTACGGGTCGATGAAGGCGGAATACAGGAATTGGCGGGCGATGGTGCAGGCGAAATCGCCGTTCAGTTGTTCGGTGATCAGCAGGTTGCGGTACTGACGGGCATCGCGGCGGTAGGCCAGTTGGTCTTCGTCGAGGCCGCAGAGCGAGCCGGCATAATCGAACAACGCGCGGGACTGGCCGATCAGGTCCAGCGCGATGTTCGCCAGGGCCAAATCTTCTTCCAGGGTGGGGGCGTTGCCGGTCCATTCGGACAGGCGGTGGCCGAGGATCAGCGCGTCGTCGGCCCGGCGCAGCAAATGCAGCACCAGTGGCGTTTCGTCGACGGCGATCGAGGTTGTCGTTACGGACATCACATATGCCCGACTTCGTCCGGCACCTCGTAGAAGGTCGGGTGGCGGTAGATCTTGGAACCCGTCGGTTCGAACAGCATCTCCCGGTCGGCGGGGTCGGACGCGGTGATGGCGTTGGAGGGCACGACCCAGACCGACAGGCCTTCGCCGCGGCGGGTGTAGACGTCTCGCGCCGCCTGCAGCGCCATCTGGGCGTCTGCGGCGTGCACGGAGCCGGCGTGCTTGTGCGCCAGGCCGTTACGGCTGCGCACGAAGACCTCCCACAGCGGGGTTGGTGCTTCGGTCATGGTCAGGCTGCCTTCTGCTGGGTGCGGGCGCGTTCCTTTTCGGCGAAGGCCAGGGCGGCTTCGCGCACCCAGGCACCTTCGGCGTGCACCTTGTTGCGGTGCGTCAGGCGCTGGCGGTTGCAGGGGCCGCCGCCGGCGATAACACGCTTGAACTCTTCCCAGTCGATCGGGCCGTGTTCCCAATGGCCGGTGGCTTCGTTGAAGCGCATATCCGGGTCCGGCATGGTCAGGCCAATATGCCGGGCCTGCGGCACTGTGGCGTCGATGAACTTTTGCCGCAGTTCATCGTTGGAGAAGCGCTTTATTTTCCATTGCATCGACTTGTCCGAGTGCTGCGACGCGGTATCCGGGGGGCCGAACATCATCAAAGACGGCCACCACCAGCGGTTCAGCGCGTCTTGCGCCATCTCCTTCTGTTCCGGGGTGCCGTTGGCCAGGGTGACCATGATCTCGTAGCCCTGGCGCTGGTGGAAGCTTTCCTCGCGGCAGATGCGGATCATGGCTCGGGCGTAGGGGCCGTAGGAGCAGCGGCAGAGCGGGATCTGGTTCATGATCGCGGCGCCATCCACCAACCAGCCAATGGTGCCGATATCGGCCCAGGTGAGGGTGGGGTAGTTGAAGATAGAACTGTATTTGGCGCGGCCGGAGAGCAGCTGGTCGGTCACCTCCTCGCGCGACACTCCGAGGGTTTCGGCGGCGGCGTAGAGATACAGGCCGTGGCCGCCTTCGTCCTGCACCTTGGCCAGCAGGGCGGCCTTGCGGCGCAGGCTGGGGGCGCGGGTGATCCAGTTGCCTTCCGGCTGCATGCCGATGATCTCGGAATGGGCGTGCTGGCTGATCTGGCGCACCAGGGTGCGGCGATAGGCCTCCGGCATCCAGTCGTTCGGCTCTATCCGGTCTTCCGCATCGATCCGCGCCTGGAACCTGGCTTCGCGGGCCGGGTCCTCGGCGGCGGTGACGGTTTCCTTGGTATTGAGGGCCTGGGTGTACATCTGGCGCTCCGCGTCCTGCGATCTACTTAGTGTATAGAATAGCAGGTTGCGGCGGTAAATTGTGCCCCCTGTGGAAGCCGGTATGCTGCGGGCCGGAAACGCCGAACGGAGCCCGACCAGCATGGATTTCACCCTCTCCCCCGCCCAGGAACAGATCCGCGAGGAGGTGCTGCGCCTTTGCACCCGCTTTGATGAGACTTACTGGCTGCAACGCGACCAGACCGCCACTTTCCCCGAGGATTTCTACCGCGCTTGCGCCGATGGCAGCTGGCTTGGGATCGCCATGCCGGAGGAATATGGCGGGGCGGGGCTGGGGATCACCGAGGCGGCGATCATGCTGCAGGCCGTGGCGGAATCGGGCGCGGCGATGTCCGGCGCCTCCGCC
>CAINEA010000582.1 GCA_903847525.1 uncultured Acetobacteraceae bacterium
TCCGTGTCGGGCGTCACTCTGAGGATCGCCGTTTTCATGACGTCTTTGGCTAGCATGCTGGAGTTTCTCCGGTTCTAATTGCGGGTGACCAGCCAGGTCGCCAGTTGCGGGAACATCATGACCAGTGCGACGCCGATGAGTTGCAGGATCATGCGGTCGGCCTGCCCGCCGCCCGCGTGCTCCGGCCGGAAGCCGTCGCGCTGGAGCCAATGCTGCGCGACTCGATCGTCGCCATAGAGGCTTCGCTCGGGCCGAGTTGCCGGCAATGGCGTCTGGCACCGGACCTGGCGGCGATCCGCCTGCAGGCTGACAGGCGGGCCCTTACGCAGATCCTGACGCGGGTACTGAGCAACGCGGCCCGGCTGTCACGTGACCGGGATTGGATCGACATTCGCGCCATCCCGGGCGAGGAAGGCCTGTGCATCGTCGTCGAGGACGAAGGGGCGGGGCTGCCGTCCTGCATCGACGCGGCGCCGGAACATGCCGCCCAGCCGGCCAGCCGCGGATTCGGCCTGGGGCTTGTCCTTGCCCGCACCCTGATGGCCGCGCATGGTGGCTCGCTGACGGTCGAGTCGAGCTCCCGTGTCGGCAGCCGGGTGATGCTGACATTTCCGTCCGACAGCGTGTTGCAATAGCGGATCCAGAGTCCGGCCCAAGGCGGATCAGACTGCGGCGTTCAGCGCCGCATTCAGCCGCCTGGCGGCATCCGCGGCCATCGCCGCCGGCAAGCCGGCAAACCCCATGACCAGGCCGGCACGTGGCGCCTTTGAGCAGTCGGCGTAATAGGCGGCGAGCGGTGCGACCCCGAGTCCACGGGTGCGACAGGCACGCAGCATGGCGGCCTCATCCGTGCCGTCCGGCAGCATGGCCACCAGATGCAGCCCGCCCGGCGCCGGCACCGGCGTGAGTGCCGGGACAAAGCGCGTCATGGCGTCCAGCAAGGCGGCGCGGCGGCGCGCGTATTCGGTGCGCATCCGCCGGATATGCGGGGCCAAGCGTCCTTCCAGCATGAACTGCGCCAGCACCGCCTGAACAAGGGCGCTCGTGCCGCGATCCATCAGGGCATGCAGCCGTACGAAGGCGGGCACCAGCGGCGCCGGCACGACCATGAAGCCCAGCCGCAGGGCAGGGGCCAGCGTCTTGCTGAAGGTGCCGCAATAGATCACCCGCCCGGCCCGGTCCAAGGTGGCGAGCGGCGGCAGCGGATGGCCCTCCCAACGGAATTCCGAGTCGCAATCATCTTCCAGGATCCAGGCACCCCCGCCTCCGCCATCCGGGCCTGAAGCGGGGGCGGCCCAGTCCAACAGTGCCAATCGCCTGCCCACCGGCAGTGCCCCGCCGAGCGGCGTGGCGTGCGACGGCGCCACCAGCGCCATCCGGGCATCGGGCGCCAGGCGGATCCCGGCCGCCACGTCCAGCCCGTCCTGGTCGGATGGTACAGGCACCGGGGTGATCCCCGCGGCGAGCAAGGCACCGCGGCCGGAGATATAGCCGGGGTTTTCAACCCAGGCAGACGCGCCGGGATCAAGCAGCAACTGCGCCGCCATGTGCAGCGCCTGCTGCGTTCCGGACGTGATGACGATGCAGCCGGGATCGGCGATCAGCCCGCGCGTGGCCGCCAGATGTTTGGCGACCTGGAGCCGCAGTTCGTGCAATCCCTGGGGAGGCGGATAGCTCGCCAGTTCCGCGTCCAGCTTTTTCAGTGCCCGCGCGGTGCAGCGTATCCAGGCGGCCGCCGGGAACAGATCGGCCGCCGGTACCCCGGCGGTCAGCAGCGCTGCCGCCACCGCATCGGGCGCGGGCACGGCAGAAGCGGATTCCCAGGCTGTGGCGCTGGAGGGCACCCGGGCCAGCGCCGCGCCGCGGGCCGACAGCGCCTCGGCCGCGGTTTGCGGCAGCGGAGCGGTGGCGGCCGGTTCCGGTGCGGTGTCCGGCAGGTCCGCGGCCACGTAGGTGCCGCTGCCGGTCCGGGCCTGCACATACCCCTCCGCCGCCAGGCGCTCATAGGCCAGCACCACCGTCTGGCGCGCCACACCCAGTTCCACGGCCAGTGATCGCGTGGCCGGCAGGCGGACGCCGCGCGCGAAGGTCCCGGCGAGGATGCCCTGGCGCAGCCGGTCGAAAACCGTGAATTGGCGATTTCGGACTGATAAGTCCATGCGTAATTGGCCTTTTACCCCGAACCAATTCCAGCCTAATGGATTGTCGGAGCCTTTCAACCACGTTTTATCCGAAGCCAAGGGGCTTCCCCTTGGCCACCCGAAGACGAACACAGGAGATATCCGATGTATCTGCGCCCCGCCTTCACCGAAACCGACACGGCACGCATCATCGGCCTGATACGCGACAATCCGTTCGGCCTGCTGGTGACCGTTGCCGGCGCCGTGCCCGAAATTGCCGGGTCGCATATCCCGTTTACCGTGCGGGAGGCGTCGGACGGATTCTGCCTTTGCGGCCATCTCTCGGCGGACAATGCGCAATGCGCCCAACTCGCCGGCGGCCAGGCGATGGTCGTGTTCACCGGCCCGCACGCCTATATCGCGCCGGGCTGGTACCGCACCCAGCCGGCCGTGCCGACCTGGGACTATTGCGCGGTGCATGTGCACGGCACACTCCGCCTGCTGGAAGACGAGGCGGAGATCCACGCCAATCTGCGCAGCCTGGCCGAACACGACCCCGCCGGCTTCGACCTCGATGCGTTGCCGGAGGTTTATCGCCGCAAGATGATCGCCGGCACGCGCGGCTTTTCCCTGCTGCCGTCCAAAATTGAGGCGCAATGGAAAATGAGCCAGAACCGCAGTCCTGCGGACCGGGAGGGTGTTATCGCAGCGCTGCGCGCGCAGGGCGATTCGACGACCGGCCGGGTGGCCGACCTAATCGCGGCCACATTGCCCGCCACATGATCCGGAAAAGCAAAAAGCGGCCGATGGGGTAGATCCCACGCCGCTCATACTTAGCCTGTTCCACTGGCCGCCGCCCACCGGACACTCCCGGGGGCTTCGACCCAGAAGCTAGAAGCCTTCGCGCTCCAGGCGCTTGCGCTCCATCTTGCGGGCCCGGCGAACCGCTTCTGCGGCCTCACGGGCGCGGCGCTCAGACGGCTTCTCAAAATGCCGGCGCAGCTTCATTTCGCGGAAAATACCTTCCCGCTGCATCTTCTTCTTAAGCGCCTTCAGCGCCTGGTCGACATTGTTGTCGCGAACGAGAACCTGCACTTGGCCGCCATCTCCTCTTGCCGAAACGCCTCACCACAAATGGTGACGCGAAAAAAAGCCCGCCACCGGATACCGATGCGGGGAGCACGCGTATAACATGGCTGTCGCGCCACGCAAACGACATTTAATCGAATACCGACCGGAGGGCTGCCATGGCCATACTGAAGATCGCCCGCATGGGACATCCTGTGCTGTTGGAGCAATGTGCGCCGGTTCACGATCCCGGCGCGCTGGAAATCCGCCGGCTGGTGGCGGACATGTTCGAGACGATGGAAGACGCGTCCGGCGCCGGCCTGGCCGCCCCGCAGGTCCACATGCCGCTGCGCCTGTTCGTGTTCCGCGCCATGCCGGACCGCAGCAGCGGCGACGATCGCGATACGCCGATGCCCAATACCGTGATGATCAACCCCGAGGTGGAACTATTGAGCGAGGAGCGCGTTCTGCGATGGGAGGGCTGCCTGTCCATCCCCGGGCTGCGCGCGGCCGTTCCGCGGGCACCGGTGATCCG
Source organism: uncultured Acetobacteraceae bacterium (assembly GCA_903847525.1). Taxonomy (GTDB): domain Bacteria; phylum Pseudomonadota; class Alphaproteobacteria; order Acetobacterales; family Acetobacteraceae; genus PALSA-911. Next base: position 3,724 of record CAINEA010000582.1, read on the forward strand.
CTACCGCGGCGTGGATTGCGACGGCAATCTCAGCGAGCGCGTCGTCTCTGGTTTTCACGCCGGCGTGGTACAACATGAATTCGACCATCTGAATGGCATTCTTTACCCCATGCGCATGCAGGATTTCACCCTGTTCGGCTTCAATGAGGAACTGATGCGCGTGGCCCAGATACGCCAGCAACAGGCCGAGACCGAGGAAACCTGATCGATGCTTCGCCCACCCGAACGACTACCCGAACGCGACGCCGCGATTGCGGCGATGCTGCCCCACGTGCCCTTCGATGGCTGGACCCAGCGCGCGCTGCGCCAGGGCCTCGCCGATATCGGCGCGCCCGCCGATGACGCGGACCTGCTGTTCCCCGGCGGGCCCGTCGACATGGTCGCGTGCTTCTGCGACCTCGCGGACCGGCGCATGGAACAGGCCGCCGCCGAACTGGACATGACCGATATGCGCCTGCCCCGGCGGGTCCGTGCGGTTATCGCCCTGCGGCTGGAGCAGAATCGCCCGCACAAGGAAGCAATCCGCCGGGCGCTGGCGGTGCTGGCGCTGCGCGGCCGGGCCGCCGCGGCGGCCTGCACGGCGCGGACGGTGGATGCGATCTGGCACGCCGCCGGCGACACCTCTGCCGATTTTAGCTGGTACACTAAGCGCGCCATTCTGGCCTCGGTCTACACGTCCACCCTGCTGTTCTGGCTGCGCGATACCAGTGACGCGGATGCCGATACGCTGGAATTCCTCGATCGTCGCCTCGCCGGTGTTGGCGGGATCGGCAAGCTGCGCAAGCGGGCCGAGGCCGCGATGCAGCGCTTCTTGCCACCCAGATTCCGCAGCGCCTGATCCGGATACCCCCGGATGCCCAAAGTACAGGTCGTCCACACCACGGAATACCGCTACGTTCGCCCGGTTGGGCTAACGCCGCACCGGCTGATGCTGCGCCCGCGCGACAGCCATGACCTGAGGCTGATCGACGCAACGCTCGGCCTCACCCCGCCTGCCGCCAGCATGCGCTGGGCTCACGACGTGTTCGGCAATTCGATTGCTTTCGTGAATTTCGGAAAAGCCGAGACCCATCGGCTGCAAATCGTCTCGACGTTGGAATTGGAGCATTTCCCCGTCCGGACGGACCTGCCGCCCGATCCGCTGGCCGAGCTGTACCCGTTCGAATACGATCCCGAGGAGGTGCCCGACATCGCTCCGCTGATCCTGCCGCACGCCCCCGATCCGCAGGGGCTGGTGAAAGCCTGGGCGATCCGTTTTCTCAGCGCAACGGGGCCGACCCGCACGCTAGACATGCTGACCACCATGACTCAGGCGATCAAGACGGATTTCCGCTACGCGGCGCGTGAGGCCGAGGGGACGAATCTGCCGGTCGACACGCTGGTCACCGGTGCTGGCACCTGCCGGGATTTCGCGTTGCTGATGATCGAGGCGGCACGTTCGCTCGGCCTCGCGGCCCGGTTCATCAGTGGCTATCTCTACGACGAATCGCTCGTGGACAGTCCGGACGGAAACGCCAGTTTCAATGTCGGCGGCGGCGCCACGCACGCCTGGTGCGCGGTCTATCTGCCCGGTGCCGGATGGGTGGAGTTCGATCCCACCAACGGCCTGATCGCTGGGCGGAATTTGATCCGCGTCGCCGTCGCCCGCA
>CAINEA010000583.1 GCA_903847525.1 uncultured Acetobacteraceae bacterium
AAATTTGTGCATCGGATAGCCCATGAGGTGTATCCGGCGACCCTCTATAGCAATATCCGTTCAGACGGAACCAATTGTACGGATAAAGTTGCAGCGAACTTAGGGAACCGCGGAAGGCGGTCCACGGCGCCACCGGTGCCGAGGTCGGCTCATATCCAGCGAGGAAAGTAAATCCCCACGGCCTTGTTATCAAATCAACACTATCCCTCGCCCGGAAGCCGGATATAGTCACCAGGCGTATAAAAAAATCGGAGGAACCCATGCCAATGCTGCATCGTCCCCATCTCTCCCGCCGCAACCTGCTGCGCGCGAGTTCCATGGCCGCCATTGCCGGCCTGTCTCCGCTTCCGGCCCTCGCCAAGGGCCCGATGCACACCGATCAGGTCCCCACCTTCTACCGCTTCAAGATCGGCACTGCGGAGGCCACCATCATCTCCGACGGTGTGCTGCCGCTCGGCGACCCGCACGCGGCCTTCCTCGGCCCGACCGCCGCCGAGATCGACTCGATGCTGACCGCCAACTTCCTGCCCACCCAATCCGCCCCGCTGCAGCAAAACACCCTGGTGCTCAACACCGGCGAACGAATCATCATCTTCGACAACGGCATGGGCATCTCCAAGCTGTTCGGCGACACCACCGGCAAGTTGCTGACCACCCTGAAGCAGGCCGGGATCGACCCGAAAGACGTCGACGCCCTGGTCATGACCCACGCCCATATCGACCATTGCGGCGGCATCGCCGCCGCCGACGGCACGCTCAACTTCCCCAACGCCCAGCTCTATATTGCGGAGTCCGACTTCAATTACTGGACCGACGAGCAGAAGGTCGGGCCGCAGCTCAAGGCCTTCTACGACCAGACCAAACACAATCTGGTTCCCAACAAGGATCGTATCACCTGGGTCAAGGACGGCCAGGAGATACTTCCCGGCATCCACGCCATCCTCGCCCCCGGCCACACCGTCGGCCACACCATGTTCATGATCAACATCGGCAACGACCAGCTCTGCTACATCGGCGACCTCACCCACCACCCGGTGCTGCTCCTGCAAAAGCCGCTCACCGAATTCGCCTATGACACGGATCCAAAACAATCGGCCCAGACCCGGGTGAAGATGCTGAACATGCTGGCCGCGAACAAGACGATGATCCTGGCCTATCACTTCCCCTGGCCCGGCCTCGGCCACGTCGCCAAGGACGGCGACGGCTTCCGCTATTTCCCCGCTGGCATGAACATCATGGAAGTCGCGCCGGGCTGATCCGCCGCGGCTCTCAGCTCCCCGCCGGTGCGCCACAGGGCGCATCGGCGGCAAATTACTTCTGGCCGTTATCTATCCCACGCTGGACAATCCGCCGCAAAAACGGTTCATTGGCCGCTCTTACAAGGTAACGGCTGGAAAGAACCCGATGCGAATTGTCCAGAAATGGCTTGCCGCCCTCGCTGTCACTCTGGCTATGTTACCCATATCCCGGCTTCAGGCCGCCGAAACACCGCCCAACATCGTCTTCATCATGGCGGATGATCTCGGCAACGCCGATCTCGGCTACCACGGCAGCGACATCAAGACCCCCAACATCGACAAGCTCGCCCGGGAAGGCGTCCGCCTGGAATCCTTCTACGGCGAACCCGTCTGCACCCCCTCGCGCGCCGCGCTGATGACCGGCCGCTACCCCATGCGCTACGGCCTGCAAACCCTGGTGATCTTCCCCAGCCACACTTTTGGCCTGGCCACCGACGAGCGCACCCTGCCCGAGGCGCTGAAAGAAGCCGGCTACGCCACCTACATGGACGGCAAATGGCATCTCGGCCACGCAGACCGGAAATACTGGCCGCAGAACCGCGGCTTCGATTATTTCTACGGCAACGTCATGGGCGAGATCGGCTACTTCTCGCACGAACGCGGCGGCGTGATAGACTGGCAGCGCAACGGAAAATTCTTCAAGGAGAACGGCTACTTCACCGATCTCATTGGCAACGATGCCGTCCGCGTGATCGAGAAACTGGACCCGAAGAAGCCCTTCTTCCTTTATTTCGCCTCGCTCGCCCCGCATGCGCCCTATCAGGCGACAGACCGGCTGAAGGCGATGTACCCCAACATCGCGGACAAGAACCGGCAGTCCTATGCCGGCATGATCACCGGCCTCGATGAACAGGTCGGCCGCATCGTCGCCGCCCTTACCAAACGCGGCCTACGCGACAACACGATCATCCTCTTCGCCAGCGACAACGGCGGCGCCACCAGCGGATTGTTCGCCAGCGGTTCCAAGAGCAAGGAAGAGCGCGACACCGAGGAAGGCGGGATCGAGCAGGGGGCCAAGGCCCCCGCCTCCAACGCCCCGTTCCGCGGCGGCAAGGGCAGTCTCTACGAGGGCGGTGTCCGCGTGCCCGCCTTCGTCAACTGGCCCGGCCATTTGCAGCCCAAAATCGTCAACGAACCCCTGCACATGGTCGATGTCATGCCCACGCTGCTCGCCCTCGGCGGCGGCAAGTCCAGCCCCGATCATCCGCTGGACGGCCGCGACATGTGGCCGGCCCTCACCAAGGCCGCCCCATCCCCGAACGAGGACATCCTGATCAACGTCGAAGCCTTCCGCGGCGCCGTCCGCAAGGGCAACTGGAAGCTGATCAAGGTCGCCCTGCTGCCCGGCAAGACCGAATTGTTTGACCTGGCCGCGGACCCCGGCGAAAAAAACAACGTCGCCGCCCAGCATCCGGATATCACGGCCGACCTCGAATCCCGCCTGGTCGCCTATGCAAGCCAGCAGAAACCCAGCCTCTGGATCAAGGCCCAGCCGGCCTTCGTCGGCGCCCAGGGCAAGGCCATCTTCGATCCCGATTTCGACATCGATGATGGCGGCCTGCCGCGCGAAAAGTCCCTCGTTCCGAACAAGTAGCCGCCCAAGTGTCAAGAGTCCCGATGATGCAGATCAGACGCCTATTCCAGCTGCGCCGGACCCTCGGCTTTTGCCTCGCCCTTCTCGGTCTGGCCTTCCCGGCCCTCGCACAGGATGCAAGGCCCAACATCGTCGTGATCATGGGCGACGATATCGGTTGGATGAACCTGTCCTCCTATGGTGGCGACATCATGGGCGTGCAGACCCCCAACATCGACCGACTGGCCCGCGACGGCCTGCGCCTGACCTCCTTCTATGCCCAGCCCAGTTGTACTGCCGGGCGTGCCGCCTTCATCACGGGCCAACTTCCGGTTCGCACCGGCCTGACCACGGTAGGCACGCCCGGATCGCCGGCAGGGTTGCAAAAGGAAGACATCACGCTCGCCGAAATCCTCAAGACCCGCGGCTACGCTACCGCCGAGTTCGGCAAGAACCACCTGGGCGACCTGGAGGAACACCTGCCGCACCGTCACGGCTTCGACGAATATTGGGGAAACCTCTACCACCTCAACGCCAACGAGGACCTCGAAGATCCGGACCGGCCCAAGGACCCCGCCTTCCGGAAGAAATTCGACCCCCGCGGCATCGTGAGCGGCACGGCAGGCGGTCCCACCATCGACGAAGGCCCGCTGACCGTGAAGCGCATGGAAACCTTCGACGAGGAAGTGTTGGCCAAATCGGTCAACTTCCTCGAACGCCACGCCAAGGACGGCAAACCGTTCTTCCTCTGGCACAATACCACCCGCCAACACGTGTTCATCCATCTGAAGCCGGAATCACAGGATCAATCCCGCGCCGGGCACGAGGATGTCTACGGCAACGGTCTGCGGGAACACGATGCCCAGGTCGGCCAACTCCTGGCGAAGCTGGATGAACTCGGCCTCGGCAAGAATACGATCGTCATCTATACCACCGACAATGGCGCCTATCAGTACATGTGGCCCCAGGGCGGCACCACGCCATTTCGCGGCGACAAGGGCACCACCTGGGAGGGCGGCGTCCGTGCGCCTTTCCTTGTCCGCTGGCCCGGCGCTCCGGGCCAGCGCGTCAGCGCGGAAATCGTCGATATGACCGACCTTTTGCCCACGCTGGCCGCCGCGGCCGGCGACCCCAATACGGTCGCCAACCTGGCCAAGGGGGCCGACTATGGCGGCCGGACCTTCAAAGTCCATCTCGATGGCTTCGATCAAACCGCCTTGTTTTCCGGCAAGAGCGATCAGTCCGCGCGTGATTTCATTTTCTACTATGACGAAACAACCCTGACCGCGATCCGCTACAAGCAATTCAAGGTCACGTTTTCGTACAAGGACGCGGATCGCTGGGACAATCCGCTGCAGAATTTCGGCCGCCCGTTGATCACGAACCTGCTGATGGACCCGTTCGAACGCCAGACCGGCGATGTCAATCGTCAGTACGCCGAACACAAGACCTGGGTGTTGACCCCGATCGTCGGCGTTGTGCAGAAGCATCTGGAAACCTTCCGGGACTATCCGGTTCGCCAGCTGGGCCTGAGCGCGGATTTCGGCAAGACAATCGAGGCCATCCAGTCGCAGCTTCTGAAGATCCAAAAATCGGACTGACACCAGGGGAAAGTCACCTATGAGCCTCGTCCGCAACCTTCTGGCCGCAGCCGTGATTCTTGGCATTTCCGCGCTGTCCCAGGCCGACGCCGCCGACACGAAGCCGCCCACAGACGGCTCGGTCCTGCCATTTCCGCCTGTGCCGACTGCCAGCGTGGCCGGCCCGACCCTGCAGACCTCCAAGCACGTCCGCCGCGCCGAACCGGATCACCTGCGCGCCGGCGCCCCCAACATCCTCATCGTCCTGCTCGACGACGTCGGCTTCGGCCTGCCCTCCACCTTCGGCGGCGAGGTGCAAACCCCCACGCTCACCCGCCTGGCCAACGAGGGCATAAGCTACAACACGTTCCACACGACATCGATCTGCTCACCCACCCGCGCCGCCCTGCTGACCGGGCGCAATCACCAGCATGTCGGCTCCGGCACCATCGCCGAGCGCGCACTCGACTTCGACGGCTACACCGGCGTGATCCCCAAATCCTCGGCCACCATCGCCGAGGTGCTGCGCCAATACGGCTACAAGACGGCCGCCTTCGGCAAATGGCACAACACGCCGGCAACCGAAACCACCGCGATGGGTCCGTTCGACCGCTGGCCCACCGGCTACGGCTTCGAATATTTCTGCGGCTTCCTCGCCGGCGAAACCTCGCAGTACGAGCCCCGCCTGTTTGAAAACACCACGGCGATCGAGCCGCCGCACGACCCCGGCTATCACCTGACCTCCGACATGGCGGACAAGGCGCTCGCCTGGCTGCACCGCCGTCAGGCCTTCGCCCCGGACAAGCCGTTCTTCCTATACTGGGCGCCGGGAGCCGCGCACGGCCCGCACCACATCTTCAAGGAATGGGCTGACAAGTACAAGGGCAAGTTCGACGACGGCTGGGACAATTACCGCACCCGTGTCTTCGCCCGCCAGAAGCAGCTCGGCTGGATTCCACCCGACACGAAACTGACCCCGCGCGCCGACAGCATGGCCTCCTGGGACAGCATCCCCGAAGCCGAACGCCCGTTCCAGCGCCGCCTGATGGAGGTCTTCGCCGGCTTCCTCGAACATGCCGACGCCCAGGTCGGCCGCCTCGTGGACGGCATCGAGCAGCTCGGCCTGCGCGACAACACGATCATCCTCTATGTTTTCGGCGATAACGGCTCCAGCGCCGAGGGCCAGAACGGCTCCATCAGCGAACTCCTCGCGCAGAACCAGATCCCCAACACCGTCGCCCAGCAACTTGCTGCACTGGACAAGATCGGCGGCCTCGATGCCCTCGGCACCGCCAAGGCCGACAACATGTATCACGCCGGATGGGCCTGGGCCGGCGATACGCCGTTCCGCTACACCAAGCT
>CAINEA010000584.1 GCA_903847525.1 uncultured Acetobacteraceae bacterium
CCCGGGTACGGTCGTTCAAATCCCAGTAGAAGGCCTCGCTCATCAGCAGGCCCTGGGCGATCTCCAGTCCCACCGCGCGCACGTCGGTGCTGTAGCAGAGCAGCGCTGCCATCTTCACGCCGGCCTGCACCAGGCCGAATTCGCGCGCCTGCTTGAGGCAGTTCACGGTATCGACGCCGGCATTGCACAACCCCACCACCTTCGCCCCGGAAGCCCGCGCCTGCAGCAACTGGGAGGAGAAATCGGTGGTTTCCGGGAACGGGTAGACATTGTCGCCGACAACCTTGCCGCCGGCATCGATCACGAACTTGGTCGCATCGCGCTGCAGCGCCTGTCCGAAGGCATAGTTCGGCGTGATGAAGAACCAGCTGTCTCCGCCGGCCTTGGTCATCGCCCCGCCGGTGGATTTCGCCGACATATAGGTGTCCAGCACCCAATGGATCGTATTCGGGGTGCAGGCCACGCCGGTCAGGTCGGACGTGGCGGTGGACGTCGACAGGAACACCTTGTCCTTCTCCTTGCAGATGGTGGAGATCGCCAGCGCGCAGGACGAGGCGGCGCCGTCCTCGACCACGTCTACCCCGTCCCGGTCGAACCACTGCTTGGTGATCGAGGCGGCGATATCCGGCTTGTTCTGGTGATCGGCGAAAATCACTTCCACGTCGAAACCGCCCGCGCCAGAGTTTTGGGCCTTGAATTCCTCGACCGCGATTTTGGTGCAGGTGACGCTGGTCGGGCCATTCACGTCGCGATAGGGACCGGACTGATCGTTGAGCACACCGATCTTAATCACCGGCCTGCCCTGGGCCCGGGCGCGTGTCGGCAGCGCGATGGAGCCGGCAGCGGCCGCGGAGATGGCGGTGGCGGACCCGATCAGGTCCCGACGTGACAACTTCATGGTTCAGTTTCCCTGCTTTGTGCGCTCTGGGGCGCGAGGGGCAGCGACATAGCAGGACAGTGCGACGCCGGTCGAGGGGAAAGCGGCCTGTTTCACGAGGCGCGTTGGCCAGAGGCTGGCAGGCCGGCTGCCGCCTTGTGGTATCCCCAAGTACTTTCGGCGGGTATTTTCGGCCAGATCCGCTATGTGCTGGCGTGCCGTGCCCGCGGGCACGGCACGGGCGGAATTCTTGATAACACGCGGTGTCCCAGTGCCGGATACCACCGGCTGTATCGGTCACTTTAAGCTGCGGGTTTTTTTCTAATAAATGCGCGCTTGTCTGACTGTTTATAAAAAATTAGTCTTGATAGTGTCCCGCAGGCCGGTTATGTGGCGTTAACAAACGCGGAACAGTAGTATTAGTCTGAATAAATTTTCACGCTACGCTTGCGATTCGTCGCTGAACGGCGTCGAATTGTGTAGAGATTGAACAGAAGTTTTCACCGATCGGAGACCAGGATGCCGCCATCTGAACAGCTCGATACCGCGACAGATCGCTCTGTGACCACGCTGAATTCGGCCGTAGATATCGCCGCGAGCCTTCCCGCGATTATCGACGCCATCGCGGAGGAGCACCAGCCATCCAACGCGCCATTTTTTCACAATCTGGCAGCCTTGCCGCACAGCATCGCCAGCGACCCCCAGATGCTCGGGGAGTTGCATTTGGTCTACCAGGCCACCATGCACGCAACCCGCGCGGCGGTTTACTATATGCCACACCTGGACAATCCGGCGATGCGCAAGCGCAAGCTGCAAATCTTCGTGGATGACGACGGTCTGGCGGATGGTGATACCCACCATTACCAATTTACGCGTGCATTTAGGAATATCGGAGCCGATTGCCTGATCGGCGACGAGCAATTCGGCGACGCCGAGGAACTGGCTCCGCATCTCGATGCAGGCACAGCGGAATTCGTGCGCCTTGCGAAGAAGCTCTATTCCCGCTCGCTCGGCCCTTGGTGCATCGTGGAGACGATGTCGGACAATTGGATGCACGCCCTGGCGCACGCCTTGTCCAAGAATTTCCCGGACATCGTCAAGGAGCCATATTTCGCCGATTGCTTCAACCAGCATGTCGAGGAACGCCATGCGGAAGAAGCGATCGCTGTTACACAGGCGGTCCTGCGGCGGCGGCCTGAGCTATTCGACCAGACGGTCGAGGATGCGAATGCCATGGCCGACGCCCTTGATAAGGTCTGGGTCGCCATGAACACGATAGTCGGTTCGGCCATTCGCCGGCATGAAGCCGCGAACGGCCTGCTGAAAACGACGTGGCAGGGGGCAATCGGTGGCATCGTCATGGCTAACAGCCAAGCTAGCCTCGCCACGATAATGCGCCAATCTTTTGTGATGGCAGTGCGGATGCCCTCGTGTCCGTTGTTTGACACAGCGCGACGACTTTTGCGTATGCTCCCGGCATGAACCAGCCAGCCACGTTTTTCGGCCGGTTAGCAGAGGCCAGCAAGCGCCGCCTACAGGCAATCGGCAGGTCGTCGTTCAGCCTGACGACGAAAATGTTCATCCTGGTGCTGATCGCTGTTATGCCGGCGCTCGCGATCCAGTCTTATAATGAATACGACCTGCGGAAATCCCGGGAAGACGAGATCCGGAACAAGACGATCCAGATCACCCGGCAATTCGGCGCCGAGATGGGCGAGATCCGGGAGGGGGCGCGCCAGTATCTGCAGGTGCTTAGCCAGCTGCCCCCGGTCAATTCACTGGACTCCGAGGCATGTGCCCGGCTGCTCGCGACCCTGAACGCAAACACGCCTTATTACAGCCTGCTGGGCGTGGCAGACTCCACCGGCCGGATCCGCTGCACCAGCCGGCCGACCGGCCTGACCTCCATCGCCGACATGTCGTTCTTCAAACGGGCACTGGCGCAACCCGATCTCGCTGTCGGCACGTACTGGGTCGATCCGATCAACGGCGAAAAGCAGATCCACTTCGCATTGGAATTCTCGGCCGAGAAGGGGGGCCCGGCCGTTGGTGTCGTTTTCGCCGGCCTCAATCTGGCCTGGCTGTCCGAACATCTAAAGGAGCGGGGCCTGACCCCGACGCAATCGATCCTGATCGCCGATCGCGAGGGAAACATCATCGCGCGCCTGCCCAGTCCCGAGAAGCTCGTCGGCAAGAATATGCGCAAGGGGCATGCCGAGATCATGGACGGCAATACGGCCGGCTGGGAAGAATCGAAGGGCGTCGACGGGGTTGAACGGATCTTCGGCTACGTCCCGCCGGCGTTGCCGCCGCGGGACTTCTTCCTGAGTGCCGGGGAGTCGAAGGCCGCGGCATTCGCTGCCATCGATCAGGTCACGCGCCGCGGCATCCTTTTGATCTTGGCGGGCCTTCTGCTCGCCGGTTACGCAGCCTGGATGGGGGGGCGGATTTTCATCCAGCGCCCGATCCGGGCGCTGCTGAATGTCACGACGGAATGGCGCAACGGCAACTACGCGGCGCGGTGCCAGTTGAAGGGCACGCGGACCGAAATCGATCAACTGGGCGCCGCGTTCAATGAAATGGCCGAAGCCGTCGCGTTCCGTCACAGCGCGCAGGTGCAGGCCGAGGATCGGCTACAGGCCCTCAACGCCACCCTTGAGGATCGGGTGGAGGAGCGCACGCGCGAATTGGTGGCGGCAAACCGAGCCAAGGCACAGTTCCTCGCCAATATGAGCCATGAACTCCGCACCCCCATGAACGGCGTGGTCGGGATGACGGAATTGCTGCTGCAGACCCATCTCGAGCCCAAGCAGCAGATGTACGTTCAGATGGCGCAGCGTTCCGCCGAGACGATGCTGGCGCTCATTAACAGCATCCTCGATCTCTCCAGGATCGAGGCCGGCAAATTCGAACTCGCGAATGTGGATTTCAATCTGCGCGAGGTCTTGGAAGACGTTGTCTACATGCACGAATCGGCGGCAAGCCAAAAAGGGCTTCGCCTGTCGCTGTCGCTTTCACCGAGCCTGCCGACCGCGCTTATCGGAGATCCGGTGCGTCTGACGCAGGTATTCAACAATCTCATTGGCAACGCGATCAAGTTCACCGATCGCGGCAGCATCACCGTTCATGCCGCCCTGAAGGAAGCCGCTGGGGACACCGACCTGATCCAGTTCGAGGTTCGTGACACGGGGATCGGCATTTCTCCGGCGGATCAGGCCATTGTCTTCAAGGCGTTTACCCAGGCTGACAGCACCGACACGCGGCGTTTTTCCGGCAGCGGGCTTGGGCTGAGCATCTGCAAGGATCTGTGCGAACTGATGGGTGGAACCATCGAAATCAGCAGCCAGCCCGGCAGCGGCTCCACCTTCCGGTTTACCGCCCGCTTTCACCGGCAGGTTGCGGGTGAAGCCCCGGCGATAACCGGCGCCGCGCCCGCAGCCGGCATGATCGGATCGTACGCAACCAGATCCCCCGCCGAATCCCTGCCCGCCACGAGGGCACAGGCCAGCACGCCAGTGGCGATCAAGCAATCCGGCCGCAGTGCCCTGGTTGTCGAGGACATTCCCGTCAACCTCATGGTGGCCATAGGCATTCTCGAAACCCTGGGCTGGAAGGTCGAAGCCGCCGTAGATGGGCTGGAAGCGCTGGACGCGCATGCCAGGCAGCGGTTCGACATCATCTTCATGGATTGCCAGATGCCGAAGATGGATGGCTTCGAGGCGACGGCCGAGATACGCAAGCGTGAAGCCGCGGGCATTCCCCGCACGCCGATTGTCGCCTTGACCGCCACCGCGGGCGAAACCTTCCGCCAGCGCTGTCTAGATGCGGGCATGGACGAATTCATCGCCAAGCCCTTCACCCGCACGCAACTCGCGATGGTTCTGTCGAAAGTATTGCCGGCGGCAAGCCCGGCAGCCCTGAGCGCAATCTGATGCACCCTGCCTGATGCGGCCTACCTGGCGTCTCGCCTGCGGTTGGATCACCTTGTTCGTGGTCGGCACCGATTTGTTCATCGTCTCGCCGCTGCTGCCCGCGATCGCTGCTGCCTTCGGGCGTTCCGACGCCACGGCCGGTTTCAGCGTTACCGTGTTTTCCCTGACCTACCTGGTCAGCGCGCCGTTGTTCGGCCAATTGGCCGATCGGGTTGGCCGGCGGCGGACCTTGCTCGGCTGCCTGTTCGGCTTCGGAATTGCGAATGTGTTCACCGCCCTGGCCCCCAATTTCGGCTTGCTGCTGGCGATTTCGGTCGGCGCTCCGGCCGGCACGCTGATCGCCGACCATTGGGGCTGGCATTCGCCGTTTCTGGTTCTTGCGCTGCTCAGCGTGGCTCTCATCGCCGCCAATCACAAGGCATGGCCAAACGACAGCGGCGCAAGCGAGGCGGTATTGGACGCCGGCTCCGGCGATAATTATGCGGAAATGGTGTGGCGGCTGCTGCCGACGGTTTTTTGGGCGACGGCGATCTACAGCGTCTACACCTATCTGGGCGCCTGGCTGACGGAGGCGGGACTGACCGCTTCGGGGATCGCCCGTGCCATCAGCTTCTACGGCGTCGGGGCCCTTATCGGAACCCTGTTGGGCGGCCAGTTGGCCGACCGCCTAGGTGCCCGCAAGACCATGCTGATCAGTCTGGCCGGGCTTGCCGCTGGCCTGGCTTTTCTCGCCGCCCGTGGAGGTACGGGATGGCGTGCCGATATCTCCTTGCTGGTCCTTTCCATCTTTGCCCAGTTCTTCTTCCCGGCCCAGCAGGCCAGTTTGGGGCGCTGGTTTCCGCAGCGGCGGGCCTTCCTGTTGGCCCTGAACAACAGCGCACTGTTCCTCGGCATTTCGCTCGGTTCCGTGATCGGAGGGGAGGCGATGACTTTGTCTGGTTTTGCCCTGGATGCGGCAATCGGGGCCGCGATCGCCGGCGTTGCCCTGGTCCTGGTCGCGGCGAGCGCCCGGTGGCAACGCGACTGATCGGAACCTTACCACGCACGGAAATCCTTGCGTCCGTTGCGCTGCCAGCTGATTCTGAAGCCTGTTGCCCCGGCCGGAGTCGGGACGGCCATACTGGAAAGAGCAGGTGCCCCGCATGCCGATCAAATCACCCAGGCGTTATCCGGAACTCGCCGATCCCCAGGCCCAGCCCCGCTATACCGGGATCTCCACCTTCTTCCGCACCGTGTTCAGCCAGTCCTTGCACGACACCGATATCGGCCTGATCGGCGTACCGTTCGATGGCGGTGTCACCAACCGCTCCGGCGCTCGCCACGGCCCACGCGCCGTGCGCGACCAGTCCAGCCTGCTGCGCCGCATCCACGGCACGACTGGGTTTATACCGTTCGCCCAGGCGCGCATCCATGATCTCGGGGATGCCTGGATCGAAAGACCCTATGAACTCGAAGGCGCCTTGGATGAGATCCAGGAGTTCCTCTCAACCGTAGTGGATGCCGGCGTGATCCCGATCTCCGTCGGCGGCGACCATTCCATCTCCCTGCCCATCCTGCGTGCCGTCGCGGCCGACGGCCCGGTCGGGCTAATCCATATCGACGCGCATTGCGACACCGGGGATGATTATCTCGGTTCGCGCTTCCATCACGGCGCGCCGTTTCGCCGTGCCGTGGATGAAAACCTGGTCGATCCGAAAAGGGTCATCCAGATCGGCATCCGCGGCACCACCAACGACCCGGACATGTGGGGCTTCAGCGAGCGCAGCGGCATGCGCGTGCTCGGGATGGACGAATTCCAGGACAAGGGCTGGGCCTACGCGGTCGAGGAAGCTCGTCGCGTTGCGGGCGATGGCGCAGTCTACCTCACCTATGACATCGACAGCCTCGATCCTGTCCATGCCCCTGGCACTGGTACGCCGGAGGCCGGCGGCATCACCTCGATCGAGGCCCTGCGCCTGTTGCGCGGCCTGCGCGGGCTGGATTTCATCGGGGCCGATCTGGTGGAGGTGGCACCATCCTTCGACGTCGGAACGATCACCGCGTTCAACGCCGCCTCGCTGCTGTTCGAAATTCTCTGCTTGGTCACCGAGGCATGGCAGGCCCGAAAGCCGCCTACCGGCTGACCGGCTGGATCCTGCTGCCCTCGCCGATCTCGTCGGGTAGGTTCACGGCGATCTTCTGGCCGGCCTTGGCGCCTTCTTTCAGGGTGGCCCGCGTGCCATCCGAACCGGCGAGTTTCACCGGGCGAATATGCACGATGTTGTCATCGCCGACATCGGCGATGAATGTGCCGGTGCCACGTGTCAGCAGCCCCGCCACGGGGATCTGCGGATAGCTTTCGATCGGCACGTGCAGCGTCACGTAGGCAAAGCTGCCGGGCACCAGGAAGCCGTCGGAATTATCCACTTCCAGTTCCACGAACAAAGTGCGCGTACGCGGATCGAGCTGCCCCGAGGTCCGCGCGATCCGGGCCTGTTTCTTTCGTTCGGAATTGGCCCCGTCGGATATGTCCGCGATGTCGCCGACATGCACGTAGGGCACGTCGCGCTGTTCGACATACACGTTCACACGCAGCTTGCTGGCATCGACTATGGTCACGACCGGTTGCGAGCTGGTCTGGTTCGCCGCGGCGTTCTGCACCAGCGCGCCGGGGTCGATGAAGCGGGCGGTGATGGTGCCGTCGAACGGCGCGCGCAGGGTTTCATAGGATTTCAGTGTGGCCAGCTCCGCCACCCGCGCCGTCGCCACGCGGAAATCCGTCTGCGCCTGGTCGCTCGCCTGCACAGACATGTTGCCATGCCCGACCAGTTGTTGCGCGCGCTCGGAAATGCGGCGCTTGTTCTCCAGGTCGGTCAGCGCGCTGCGGTACTGGTTGTCAGTCTCCTGCGATTCGATCTCGGCCAGAACGTCACCGGCCTTCACCTTGTCGCCGCGGTCCACGGAAATCGTCTTCAGGTAGCCGCCGATCTTGCCGTACAGGGTTGCGGTCAAATAGGGCCGCGCGTCGCCCAGCAGGGTGATCAGCCGCTCTTTCGGCCCCTGCTGCACGGTTACCACCTGCACCTTCGGACCGCGCTCCGCGGTGTCGGCCAATGCCTTGGCGGATGCAGCCAGCCCGGCAACGCGTTGTTCGCTGATCGCATACACCGCCGCCGCCGCACCGCAGACGACCAGCAATCCGACCAGATACAGAACAAACGACCGGGAACGGCTAGGTGCGGCCATGCGTGAGATTCCCATCCAACGGCGTGTGGATCGCGATATCGAGCGGCGGCTCGCCGGCGGCCTCCGCCTCGAAGCGCGCATCCAGGCTATGCAGCGTCGGCGGCGGTCGGCGCAGCAGCGTGTAGAAGATCGGCACCAGGAACAAGGTTGCCAGCGTCGCCATCACCAGCCCGCCGATCACAGCGCGGCCGAGCGGCGCGTTCTGCTCGCCGCCATCGCCGAGGCCCAGTGCCATCGGCACCATGCCGATGATCATCGCCAGCGCCGTCATCAGGATCGGCCGCAGCCGGGTCTTGCCCGCCTCGATCACCGCTTCCAGCGCGTTGCTGTCGTGGCGGGCGCGAAGGTCGTTGGCGAAGCTCACCACCAGGATAGAGTTGGAAACCGAAATGCCGATGGTCATGATCGCGCCCATCAGCGATTCCACGTTGATCGTGGTGTGGGTCAGCACCAGCATCCAGATGATGCCGGCCAGCGCGCCGGGCAGGGCCATCATGATG
This sequence comes from uncultured Acetobacteraceae bacterium, assembly GCA_903847525.1. Taxonomy (GTDB): domain Bacteria; phylum Pseudomonadota; class Alphaproteobacteria; order Acetobacterales; family Acetobacteraceae; genus PALSA-911. The sequence continues at coordinate 8,535 of CAINEA010000584.1, forward strand.
ATGAACGGATCCACCCAGGACTGGAACAGGATCACCAGCAGCGCGTAGACCAGAACGATGGCGATCAGCATGCCCAGGGCCAGGCTGGTGAATGAGGCCTGCATCACCTGGTACTGGCCGCGGATTTCGATCTTGGTGCTGGCCGGCAGATCCTTGCTGATCTCCGCGATCGCTTTCTTGATATCCGCTGCGACCGAGCCGAGGTCGCGCCCGTCGATATTGGTGGCGATATCGATCACACGCTGCACGGTGTAATGGTTCACCGATTCCAGGCTGGATTTCGGATACACGTTGGCAATGTCGCCGAGCCGCATGGCCGAAGCGGCGGGCAGGGCGGTCGTCACGTTGCCGGATGCGTCGGGTCGGCTCACCGGCGTATCCAGCAGGTCGGACAGATCGTTGATCCGGCTGATCGGCGTCTGCACCGCCACGGTGTAGTTCACGTTGTTGGCGGGATTGAGGAAGTAGCTGGGCGCCACCAGCGCGCTGGATGACAGCGAGGTCAGCATGTTGTTGGCGACGTCGCGCTGGGAAATCCCGAGCTTCACCGCGCGCATCCGGTCCACGTCGATCTGCAACGACGGGTAGTTCAGCACCTGCACCAGATGAGGATCGGCGACGCCGGGAATGCGCTGCAGCTTGCGCAGCAATTGCTGGCCGATGCCGTAGGCGCGCTCGAAATTGGTATCCTGGATCTGGATGTCGATCGGCGCCGACAGTCCGAAATTCAGCACCTGGCTGACGATGTCCGCGGTCTGGAAATAGAACAGGCTGCCTGGAAATTCTCCCGGCAGCTTGGCACGGATCGCCCGGATATAATCAATTGTCGGATGATGTCCGGGCTTCAGCGAAACCAGGATCTCCGCATCCATCGCGGCAACGTTGTCGCTCGGCACGAAAGCCAGATTGAACGACGAGGGCACGCCGATATTGTCGTTGATGGTATCGATCTCGTCGGCGGGGATGATCTTGCGCAAACTGTCCTCGACCGCCAGCACCGCCAGTTCCGTCTGTTCCAGTTTGGTCCCGGGCGGTCCGCGGTAATGCAGCTTGATGATCCCAACATCCGCTGTCGGGAAGAAATCGGTCCCGAGCATCGTCGCCAGCCCACCGCTGACCACCAGCAGCCCGAACGTGCAGGCCAGCAGGAAGCCCCGTCGTGCCAGCGCGCCCTCCAGCGCCCGCCCATAGGCTTCGCGCAGTTTATCGAACACGCGGTCGAAGGCGCCGAATATGCCCTTCGGCGCACCATGGTGCTTTTCCCCGGCCAGCAGGTATCGGGCAAAGGCGGGCACGATCGTGAAGGACAGCACGTAGGAGGCGAGCATGCACAGCACGACTGTGATCGCCAGCGGAATGAACAGGAACCGCGCCACGCCGAACAGCATCACCACCGGAAAGAACACGATGCAGATCGCCAGGGTGGCCACCGTCAATGGCTGGATCACCTCGGACGTGCCGTCCAGGATCGCCACGGTAAGTGGTTTGCCCAGTGCCAAGTTTCGGTGAATGTTCTCGATCGTGACAGTGGCGTTGTCCACCAGCAGCCCGATCGCCAGGGCCAGCCCACCCAGCGTCATCAGGTTGATCGACTGCCCGGTCAGGAACAGTCCCATGATGCCGGCGAAGATCGATAGCGGGATGGAAACCGACACGATCACCGTGTTCCGCCAGCTGCCGAGGAAGATCAGGATCATCAGGGATACCAGGATCGACGAGATGATCGCCTCCTGGATCACGTTCTCCACCGCCGCGCGCACGAACACCGACTGGTCGAAATCGATCTTCAGATCCAGCCCGTTCGGCGCGGCCGCCTGGATTTCCGGCAGCGCCCCCTTCGCCGCATCCACGACCGCCAGGGTGGAGGCATCGGCGTGCTTCAGGATGGCCAGATAGACCGCCCGCTTGCCGTTGACGTGTACGATGTTGCCCTGCACGGCGAAGCTGTCGTTCACCCGTGCCACATCGCCCAGTGTCACCGGCACGCCGTTGAACACGCCGATCGGCAGTTCGTTGAACTTCTCCACCGACGGCGGGCTGGAGTTCAGCTGGACGTTGTATTCGCGCTCGCCGATCCGTGCCGTTCCCGCCGGCACGATCACATTGGAGGCCTGCAGCGCGTTCACCACGTCCGTCGGCGTGAAGCCCTTGGCCACCAGCAAAGCGGGATCGAGATCGACGATCATCTGCCGCGACTTGCCGCCGAACGGAGCGGGGGTGGAGAGGCCGGGGATGGTGAACAGCCGAATGCGGATGAAGTTCAGGCTGTAGTCGAAGATCTGCTGTTCGGACAACGATTTGGATGACAGCGTCAGCTGCGCGACCGGCACGTTGGATGCATTGAACTGAATAACCGCCGGCGGTGTCATCCCCGGCGGCGCGCTACGCAGGATGGAGCTATTGACCGTGGAAATCTGCGCGATTGCCGCGCCGATTTCGGTTCCCGGCTGGAAGTAAACCTTCAGAATGCCGATGCCGGGGATCGACTGGCTCTCGATCCGCTCGATCCCGTTCACCGTGGTAGAGTACGCGCGCTCACTGATGAACACCACACGGCGTTCCATGTCCTCGGTTGTCAGGCCCGGATAGTTCCAGACCACGAGCACGACGGGGATGTCGATGACCGGAAAGATGTCGACGATCATCCGCGTGATCGACAACGCCCCCATCATCAGAATGAGCATCGCCGCTACAGCCGACGTGTAAGGCCGGCGCAGTGCGACGCGCACGAGTCCGATCATATAGTTTTCACCTTCACGCCCCTTGAACCCCTAATCGTTGGCATCGACGACGCCCTCTGCCAAGTGGGCATCGAGGCGGCGGTCTGGTGTCCCCCGTCCGGCGGCCCCGATCGGACCGGTGGAGAGTCCAATCCTGCGGCTTAGAAAATTTCAAAAAATGCGAATGGGATTGGATTAATCTGTTTCAACAAAGGTGAATTTCGTGTCGAAAAGGTTGTCTTCGCCAACCTTATGCTGCTATGCACCCTGCCGCTTTCAATCCCGATCCCTTGCGCCCCGCCCGTCCAGCCTCTGGAGAAGACGACCCATGTTTGCCGTACTTCGTTCTCGCTGGGGTCAATTGATCCTCGGCATCGTCTGCATGGTGATGATTGCCAATCTGCAATATGGCTGGACTCTGTTCGTACTGCCGATCGACCAGGCACATGGCTGGGGCCGCGCCGCGATCCAGGTAGCCTTCACCATCTTCGTCATCAGCGAAACGTGGCTGCTGCCGCTCGAGGGCTATGTCATCGACCGTATCGGCCCGCGCTTCACGGTGGGCTTCGGCGGCCTGCTGATTGGCGCATCCTGGGGGCTGAACGGCTACGCCAACTCGCTCACGCTGCTGTATGTCGCCGCTGCCGTCGGCGGCATCGGCGCCGGCTTCATCTACGGCGCCACCGTCGGCAACGCGATCAAATGGTTCCCCGACAGACGCGGCCTCGCCGCCGGCCTTACCGCCGCGGGCTTCGGCGCCGGCTCGGCCGTCACCGTCGTGCCGATCTCCAACATGATCGCCAGCAGCGGCTATCAGGCAACGTTCCTGTTCTTCGGCCTGGCGCAGGGCGTGATCGTGATGCTGGTCGCGCTGCTGCTGGTTCCGCCCCCGGGCCAGGAGCATACCCACACGGAAGCGCTTTCCGGCGGCGGCATGAACGCGGTGCTGCCGTCGCGACTGCACGCGCTCACCCGCGACTATGCCCCGGGAGAGGTATCGCGCGAGCCGGTGTTCTGGGTCATGTACCTGATGTTCGTGCTGGTCGGCGCCGGCGGCCTGATCGCCACCGCGCAGCTATCCGTCATCGCCACCGATTTCGGCGTCGCCAAGACCCCCGTTACTTTGTTCTGGATCACCATGCCGGCGCTGACCTTCGCGCTGTCGATCGACCGCATCCTGAACGGCCTGACGCGGCCATTCTTCGGCTGGGTGTCGGACCAGATCGGCCGCGAGAACACCATGTTCATCGCCTTCCTGCTCGAAGGCATCGGCATCTTCGCCCTGATCGCTTTCGCACAGAACCCGATCGCCTTCGTCATCCTCACCGGAATGGTGTTCTTCGCCTGGGGCGAGATCTACTCGCTGTTCCCTGCCACCTGCGGCGACACGTTCGGCCGCCGCTTCGCAGCCACCAATTACGGCCTGCTGTACACCGCCAAGGGTACCGCCGCCCTGTTGGTCCCGCTCGGCAGCGTGCTGCGCGACGCCACCGGCAACTGGCTGGCGGTGTTGTATCTGGCTGCCGGCGTGAACCTGCTCGCGGCATTCCTGGCGATGTTCGTTCTCAAGCCGATGCGCCGCCGCTTCATCCGCCGTTCCATGGAGCAGCACGCAGCCGACCGCATCGCCGCCTTGGAGGGCGGGGGACAGGCCGTCCCCGCCCAATAGGAGCCAATTCCCCCCATCGTTTGCCGAGCCGGCCGATCCTGCCATGCTCGGCAAACGCCGCGGCATCCCCCGTGCGCAATGGCCCCGGGGCTCCATGACCACACGTGCCATTCCCGCCTTTATGATCCGCCGTCTGCCGTTCTTCTACGGCTGGGTAGTGCTTGCCTGCGCCTGCTGCGCCGGCTTCGCCCGCCAGGGCGGCGCGGTGGCCACGCTGTCGGTATTTGTGTCGCCGATGACCCATGAATTCGGCTGGTCGCGCACCGCCATTTCCGGCGCCGTCTCCCTCGGGGGCCTGTTGGCCGCGATCACCTCGCCGAAGCTCGGTCCGATCCTGGACCGCCAGGGTGCGCGCCTGGTGCTTTGCCTCGCCGTGCTCGGCACCAGCGCGGCTGCCATGCTGCTGTCCTTCACCACGGGGCTGGTGTGGTTCTATGCCATGTTCTGCATCGCCCGGATGAACTTCGCCGGCCCGTTCGATCTCGGCATCTACGGCGCGGTGAACAACTGGTTCGTCGCGCGGCGCACCTTCGCGATCTCTATCGCCTCTGTTGCGCAGATGTCGGGACTGGTGATCCTGCCGCTGATTGCCCAATGGGCCATGGTTTCAGGCGCGATGCTGGCCGGCGGCTGGCGTTCCGGCTGGCTCGCGGTCGGCGCTGCCGTTCTCGTCGTTGGTTTTATCCCCAACTGGCTGCTGATGGTCCGCCGGCCGGAGGATGTCGGCCTCGTGCCGGACGGTCGCTCCACCTCGGCACCCAATCCCTCGCGTCCCAGCGCCGCATCCATCCCAGAACCGTCCTTCAGCCGCGCCGAGGCCCTGCGCACCCCGGCCTTCTGGATGCTCTCCTTATTCACCCTGTTCGCCTACCCCGTACAGGCCGGCGTCAGCCTGCACCAGTCGCCCTATCTGATCGAATGCGGTCTTAGCCCGACCATGGCAGCGACCATTGTCAGCTTCTTCTCCCTGCTCTCCGGCGCTTCCAGCATGGCCTATGGCTTCTGGCCCAGGCGCTGGCCGATCCGCTATGCCCTGGCGCTCACCGGCCTGCTGCTTGCGATCGGCGTCGCCGGCCTGTCTATGATCGCCAACGCTTGGCAGGCCTATCTCGCCGCCGCCATTTTCGGATCTGGCATCGGCGGCTTGTTCACGCTGCTGCCGATCGCCTGGGCGGATTATTACGGCCGCCGCAGCTACGGCGCCATCCGCGGCATCGCGTTGACCGTGCAGGTGCTCGCGCAGGCCTCCGGCCCGCTGCTGTCCGGCCTGTTGCGCGACGCCACCGGAACCTACGACCGTTCGCTGCAGTGCTTCTTCGCGCTCTCCTGCCTCAGCGTGTTTGCCGCCCTGCTTGGCCGCAAGCCTGCTTCCAACGATGGACAGTCCCCCTTCCGGTCCGCATGATTCATCTTCCGAACCGGAGCGTATCTCCATGAGCCAGTCCAGCATCAACCAGTCCAGCATGAACCAGTCCGGCCGCGTCCTCTACGATCTCGCCGGCGCCGATCCCGCCCGCCGCTTCAGCCCGTTCTGCTGGCGCACCCGCATGGCGCTGGCGCATAAGGGGCTGGAGGTTGAAACCATCCCCTGGCGCTTCACCGATACGGACGTGATCGCCTTTTCCGGCCAGGGCCGCGTGCCGGTGCTGACCGACGGCGCCACCACCCTCCATGATAGCTGGACCATCGCCGTTCATCTCGAAACCGCCTATCCGGACCGTCCCTTGCTGTTCGGCGGCACCACCGGCATGGCGATCACCCGCTTCATCAACGCCTGGGCCGACCGAACGCTGCAACCCACCATCGCGCCGCTTGTGATCACCGACATCCTCGCGCATCTGCACGAAAAGGATCAGCCCTATTTCCGTGCCTCGCGCGAGAAGGCCTTCGGCCGTCGTCTGGAGGAAGTTACCGTGGACCGGGACAGCCGTGTGCACATCTTCCGCCAAACCCTTGAGCCCTTGCGCACGATCCTGCGCACTCAACCCTTCATCGCCGGCGACGCCCCCGCCTATGCCGACTATATCCCCTTCGGTTCCCTGCAATGGGCCCGCGCCATCAGCCCGTTCCAACTGCTGGAACCCGAGGATCCCGTCTTTGCCTGGCGAGACCGTCTGCTGGATGCCTTCGGCGGCCTGGGCCGCAACACCCCGTCCTACTGAGGAACCTGCTATGCCCTGCCTGTTACGCTGGACCCTGATTCTTCTGCTCGCGCTTACCGCTCGCCTGCAAGCGGCCGAACCGACGAAGGTGAAGGTATTCGTCGGCGCGATGTTCGAGATCGGCAAGAACACCGGCGACCGCGCCGGCGAGTTCCAGCACTGGTACGAGCAGTACTGGATGAACAGCCCGCCCATCGAGATCAAGGGTGCGCTGAACCCGGTCTATTGCAACAACGACGGCGTCTGCGGCGCCGTGCTCGGCATGGGCAAGGTCGCCTCGTCGTCATCGGTGCAGGCCATCCTGCTGAGTCCGGCGCTCGATTTTTCCAAAACCTATTTCATCCTTTCCGGTGTCGCCGGCACGCCGCCGTCACGCGGCACGATCGGCGAGGTGAACTGGGCGACCTGGCTGGTCGACTACGATCTCGGCCATCGCTGGGCGCAGGACGAGGTGAAGCCCGGCGAGCCGCTGTTCATGCCGCGCAAGGGCTATGAGAAGATCCGCGTCTATCAGTTGAACCCAACCCTGGTCGCATGGGCCGTTCGCCTGAGCGGCGATACGAAACTACAGGACAGCCCGGCCGCCGAGGCCTACCGCCAGCGCTATCCGCAGGACGCGGCGCATCACGCCCCGTTCGTCGGCACCGGCACGCACATGACTGGCGACACCTTCTTCCACGGTCCCGGCATGTCCGCCCAGGCGCAGTATATCGCCAAGCTTTACGGCGCAGACGACTACGTCATCACCGAAATGGAAGCGACTGCCATCACCCAGGTCATCGCCCGCCAATACGGCACTGACCACGTCCTCAGCCTGCGCGGAGCGGTGAATTTCGATCAGGGCAACCCGAACGAAACCACCCTGCAGCATCTGGATCCCGCCCCCGGCCAGACTGCCGGCGGCTTTGCCGAGACCGTCACCAACATCGAGCTCGTCGGATCCCGCGTCGTCGATCACATCGTCGCCGACTGGCCGCAATGGCAGGCGGGCGTGCCGCCGCTGCCCGCGCAATAGCCGTCCCGCAACCGCGATGCGTCGCCGGCTTTCCACCTGCGCGTGCTTTCTCCGCTTGCACCGGCCCGGTATCCTGTCCAACCTCTGCGCCGACCATCCGGTCTAGACGGGGAAACGCAACCCATGGCGCTCGCAAGACGCCAACTCATCGCTACCTCTATGGCCGCCGCATTGGCTGCTCCGGGTAGCCGCGCCGCCACCATGAACGAGGCCGAAGGCCGCGCCGCCCAATGGCTGCGGGCCTGGGACAGCCAGGGCATCCACCGAACCGCCACAGCGGGCGACGAGGCCGGGGCAGTCTGGCTGGCCGCGGAGGCCGAGCGCGCCGGAGCCAAGGTGCGGCGCGAGGCCTTCCGCCTCGATCGCATCGACCCTCAACGCGGCTTCGTCGAAATCGACGGCCAGCGCATCGAGGGCCTGACGATGTTCGACGCGCCCGACACGCCATTCGGTGGCGTCGAGGGTCTGGCCAGCCGACCGGACGGCGAGGCCTTCGTGGCGCTGACCGAGTTCTCACCCCTGGTGGTCTACACGCCGGACTTCATACACCTGCGCCAGTCAACACAGGCGCGCGCCATCGTCGCGGTGACGCGTGGCGGCGCTCCCGGCCTCGCTTTGCTGAATGCCGAGGCCTTCCGCAAACCCTACGGGCCGGCCATCCTGCAGGTGCCCAGCGAGGCCGGCGAAGTTCTGCAAGCCGCCTTCGCCCGCGGTGCCGGGTTTCGCGTGGTGGCGGAATCGCGGCGCGTGCCGGCCGAGGCGCTGAACCTGGTCGTCACCATTCCCGGCAAGGACCCTTCGCGTGCGCCGCTGGTGATAATGACCCCGCGCAGTTCCTGGTGGCAATCCACCTCCGAGCGCGGCGGCGGGCTGGTGTGCTGGCTGGAATCGCTGCGCGCCCTGATCGCCGAACCGCCTTCCCGCGACGTCGTGCTCACCGCCAACAGCGGCCACGAACTCGGCCATATCGGCCTCGACGATTTCCTCGCGCGCCGCCCTGGGTGGGATCGCTCGGCCACATGGGTGCATTACGGCGCCAATATCGGCGCTGCCGCCGGCCTTTTGTCGGCGGTGTCGCCCAACGACGATCTGCGCACGCTCGTCGCCGACACATTCGCCGTGACCGGTGCCCCGGCTCCCGCCCTCGCACCGAAAGAAACGGTGCCCAATGGCGAGTCGCGGGACATCCACCGGGTGGGCGGGCGCTATGTGACGCTGGTCGGCACCAACCCGTTGTTCCATTTGCCGCAGGACCGCTATCCCGCCGCCGTCGATACGCAGGCCGTCGCCCGCTTTGCCGCTGCCTCCGCCCGCATCGTC
>CAINEA010000585.1 GCA_903847525.1 uncultured Acetobacteraceae bacterium
AACTACCCTGAAAAACACCGGAACACAGAGTATCAACAAGGAACCCCATCACATGGCAGTCACAGAGGGAAAGTACAGGCTCAGTTGCGATATCGGCGGCACGTTCACCGATTTCTACCTGATCAACCGGGTGACCGGCGCAGTGGATGTCGAAAAATGCCTTACCACGCCGGGCGACCCTTCCCTGGGCGTGCTCGACGGCGTTGGTCGTCTCGCCGAACGCCACCCCGGATTTCTCGCCGAAACGGAGTGCATTCTGCATGCCACAACGCTGGTGATCAACGCGATCATCGAGCGCAAAGGCGCATGCACCGGGCTGCTGACGACGCGGGGTTTTCGCGACGTGCTGGAAATCGGCCGCGAGATGCGCTACGACCTCTACGATATTTTCATCGAGTTCCCGAAGCCGCTGGTGCCGCGCTATCGCCGTCAGGAGGTCACCGAGCGGACCTATCAGGACGGGAGCATCCACATTCCGCTCGATACCGCAGATCTTGCCCGGGCGGTTGCCGAACTGCGCCGGCAAAACGTCGAATCCATCGCCGTTTGCTTTCTCCATTCTTACGCGAACCCTGAGAACGAGCGCAAAGCGCGTGCAGCGCTCGCCGAGCTTGCGCCGGGCATACCCGTTTCCATTTCGAGCGAGGTATTGCCGGAAGTCCGGGAGTACGAGCGCACCACGACCACGGTCGCCAATGCGTATGTAAAACCGCTCACCTCGAAATACACCGCGCGCCTCGTGTCGGGTCTGCGCGACCTGGGGTTCAGGCGGCAGTTGCTCATCATGCTCTCGAGCGGCGGCATGACGTCAGTGGAAACCGCGGCGGAATTTCCGGTTCGCATTGTCGAATCCGGGCCTGCGGCGGGCGCCATAGCGGCAGCGCATATCGGGCGCAAGGCGGGCTATGAGGAGAGCGTGCTGGCATTCGACATGGGCGGCACCACCGCGAAGGGCTGCGTCATACAGAACGGCCGCATCGACAAGGCGTCGACGTTCGAGTCCGCCCGCGTGCACCGTTTCAAGAAGGGCAGCGGCATCCCGCTGCGCATTCCGGTCATCGACATCATGGAGATCGGCGCCGGCGGCGGGAGCATTGCCAAACTGGACGAGATGGGTCTGATTCAAGTCGGCCCGGAGAGCGCGGGCGCATCGCCCGGTCCCGCGTGTTACGGCCTCGGGGGCGTCGAGCCCACGGTGTCGGATGCCGATCTCGTGCTGGGTTATCTCGATGCGACGCACTTCCTTGGCGGCGAAATGCGCCTGGACGAGGAAGCTGCGCGGCGGGCGATTGACACGCGGGTGGCCCAGCCGCTGAAACTTACGACCCCGAAGGCCGCATGGGGAATACACGAACTCGTCACGGAGAACATGGCGGCCGCCATCCAGATCCATATGGCGGAGAAAGGCGTGGATCCCAGCCGCTTCACGCTGGTCGCATTCGGCGGCGCCGGCCCGGTGCATGCCTACGCGCTCGCGCGGCGTCTTGGCACGCCCCGCATACTCATACCGCAGAGCGCCGGCATCGCGTCCGCGTTCGGACTGCTGGTATCGCCGATTTCGTTCGATCTCGTGAAGACGCATCGCCAGACGGTCAACGATCTGGATCCTGCGGTCGTCGACAGCCTGCTTACGCAAATGGAGGCGGAGGCGCAAAGTTTTGTCGAACGCGCGGAAAGCGCCGGGCAGGTCACGTTCACGCGGTCGCTCGACATCTGCTATCTGGGCCAGGGCTACGCCGTCAACGTCGAGATTCCGCCCCGCGGCGTACCGCTTTCAAAGCCGGATATACGCAAGCGCTTTGAAGCGGTATATGAAGTGCTGTACGGTCGCGTCTATCCCGACATGGAAATCGAACTCATGAACGTACGCCTTGTCGCTCAGAGCGCCGCCCCGGTGCTCCCGCAGCACACGCTGGATGTCGGCGGGTCTGCGGAATCGGCCATCAGGGGCAGGCGCCGGGCCTACTCGGGCCGGCAGGAAGACTACATCCAGCATGTGATCTACGACCGCTACAAATTGCCGGTGGGCGCAGCATTCGACGGCCCGGCCATCATCGAGGAACGGGAGTCCACGACGATCGTGGACGCGGGTGGACACGTCGAGGTCGATCGCCACGGCACACTCATCATCACGCTGCCGGAGGTGCAAACATGAGCAAGCCCATTGACGCCATCCGGCTGGAAATATTGTGGACGCGGCTCAACGCGATGGCAGACGAGGCGGCCACCGCGCTGGTGCGCACGGCGTTTTCGTCCATCATCCGCGACGCCAACGATTACGCCTGTGCGCTCTTCGATGCGGAGTACAACCTGTTCGCGCAGTCGACGTTCAGCGGCCCCGGCTTCTTGGGAGCTCTGCCCGTCGCCATGAAAAAAATCGGCGAGGTGTATCCGCCGTCCACGCTGCACCCCGGTGACGCACTCATCACGAACGACCCCTGGCTGTGCACCGGGCACCTGAACGACATCACCGTCGTGACGCCGATCTTCTTCCGTGACCGGCCCGTCGCCTACGCCGTGTGCTGCGCGCATCAAACCGACATCGGCGGGCGCATTTCGATTGCGGAAGCCAAGGAAGTTTTTGAGGAAGGCCTCTTTATCCCCATCCTCAAATTGGTCGAGCAAGGAATCCCCAATCCCGCGGTCTTCGGCCTTGTACGCGCGAACGTTCGCGCACCGGACTACGTGGTGGGCGACCTGCGGGCGCAACTCGCGTCGAACGACGTGATTGCGCGGCGCCTCGTTCAGTTGATGACTGAATACGGCATGGACGACATACAGCCGCTCAGCACGGAGATACTGAGCCGCACCGAAGCCTCTGTGCGCGCCAACATCCGGCAGTTCGCCGAAGGCACGTATCGGAGCGAAGTTGCCATCGATACGTTCGACGACGAGGAAATTCGGATCGCCATTGCGATCACGCTCAAGGACGGCGAAGTCCTCGTCGACTACACCGGATCTACGCCGCAGATCGCGCGTGGTGTCAACGTCTGCCTCAACTACACGCGCTCGTACACCAACTTTGCATTGAAATGCGCGATGAGCCCGCTGCTGCCCAACAATGAAGGCGTGCTGCGTCCGATCAGGATCATCGCGCCGGAAGGTTCCATACTGAATGCGCGGTTCCCCGCGCCGGTCTATTCACGGCAGAGCGTCGGGCAGTTCCTGCCGGAGATCGTCTTTCGCACTCTTGCAACACTGATGCCGGATCGTGTCATCGCCGGTAGCGGCGGCGCGCCCGTGTGGGCCCAGCGCTTCCTGGGGCGGCGCAAGAACGGGAAGCGGTTTCTACTCTCATGCATTTCACGCGGTGGTCTTGGTGCCCGGCCGCAATCAGACGGCATATCGACCCTTGCGTTCCCGAGCAACACGAATGCAGCGCCGGTCGAAATCCTTGAAGGGGACGGCCCGATCGTCTGCGAGAAGAAAGAACTGATTGTCGACTCCGCCGGCGCCGGGCAGTACCGGGGAGGCTTCGGTCAGCACATGGTGATAAGAGTGCGCGAAGACGAAATCGAGCCGGGGACGAAAGTCATCGTCAATGCCAAAGGCGGTCGATTTCACTACATGGTTCCCGGCATACTCGGAGGGCAGGATGCGGCGAAAGGCGCGATTGTTGCCAACGGCGAAACTTTGCAGGTCTCGAGCAAGCAGGTCATTATGAATTCCGGTGAATCGCTGGAACTCAAGCTGCCGGGCGGCGGGGGCTATGGAGACCCGTATGCCCGCGACTTCAGGTTGATCGAAGAGGATTTGCGCAACGGTCTGGTTTCCGCGGAGCAAGCCGGACGTTCGTACGGCGTGGTGACGGATTCGAGCGGCTGGAAAATCGACGTGGCGGGAAGTGAAGCGCTGCGCCGCGCTACCCGCAAGAATGGCCCCGCTGCATGACATTGAAACGCCCGGTGTGCGGGCGCTGATGCTCATACAACAAGTATGGAGGAATGCATGACACGAATACTGATGGCGATAGCCGTTGCCGCTTTGCTCGCCAGCGCAGCCTGCCCGCCCGCATGTGCAGCCGACGATTACCCGACCAAACCGGTCCGCGTGATCGTCGGTTATCTGCCCGGCGGCCCGATTGACGTCGTGCTGCGGCCGCTGGCCCAGAAGCTTGCGGAGTCCTTCGGGCAGCCCTTCGTGATCGAGAACCGGCCGGGCGCAAACGGCAACATCGGCGCGGACGTCGTCGCGAAGGCGCCGCCTGATGGCTACACCCTTCTGATGGCCACCCTGGCACAGCTCACCAACAACCCTGGTCTTTATCCCAACATGCCGTTCGATACGGAAAAGGACCTCGCGCCGATTTCGCTGGCGGCCATGAGCCCCGGTGCAGTTGTCGTTCATCCGTCCGTGCCGGTCACCTCGTTGAAGGAACTTATCGCTCTGGCAAAGGCGCGCCCGGGCAAGCTCAATTTCTCCTCGACCGGCAATGGCAGCGCGAATCATCTCGCCGGCGAACTGTTCAAGACGCTGGCGAACATCAACATGCTGCACATCCCCTACAAGGGCGGCGGACCCGCGTTGAATGCGGCGGTCGGTGGCGAAGTCGAGGTGATCATTATCAGCCTGCCCTTAAGCCTGCCGTTCATGAAGGCCGGCGGGCTGCGCGCACTGGCACTGTGTTCGCCAAAGCGTTCGACGCTGTGGCCGCAACTGCCGACAACGGCAGAGGCCGGATTGCCCGGACTCGAGTCGAGTTCCGGTCCCGGCATGCTCGCACCGTCTGCTACGCCCAAAGCTATCATCGCGCGCCTGCACGCCGAAATCGTGAAAGCACTCGCCGCGCCGAAACTGCGCGACCAATTCACAGCGCAGGGACTGGATGTCATCGGCAATACCCCGGACGAGTTTGCCGCCTACGTGCGCAGCGAGACCGCCCGCTGGTCGAAAGTGATCAAGGCATCCAACATCAAAGTCGATTAGTGAGAATTACGTCACTGCGTGACGTCAGGACAGTTCAGCCCGGGACCGGCAAGGGGCGTTACAGTGCCGGTCGCTGATCGCGACTGAAAGATCGTGTCGCCGACGTGATGATTGTCGCGCAGCAACTGGTAACAAAATTCCAACAACAACTTTTCGGTGGTCAAGCGCGCGTTACATCACACGACCACGCCAGAAAAATTCGCGGCCAGTCTGAACGCGGATATCGCCAGTCTGGGCGCTGTCGTTCGCGCGTCCGGCACCGAGTTGCAGTAGCGGCCTCTTTGCGTGAGTAAGCGGTAACTGAGCGGCGTCGTTGAATTTATATCGCACCGTGCTACAGGGGCCTGTGGTTCTGATAGGTCCCCCAACCCCACCTGTAAATAAGTCAGATCCATTTAAATGGCAATAGGATCCCTTTGTATGCCATTGCGCCGGTATAAGGAAATCTGTCACGAGTCGTGAACCTTCATGCTAAGATCATTCCGTTGGGCACTCTTACGCTCTTTGAAAGGCAGTCCAGACCAATGCCGCTACCGGGCCACTTGCAGTGCTGCGCGTGACGCCGTGGATCCCATGCGTTGCAATGATCATGCTGGGGCTGGCGTGCCCGGCGGGCGCGCAGTCCTATCCTGGCCGGCCCATTCGCTTTATCGTGCCCAATCCGACGGGCGGCGGCGCGGACCTCGTGGCGCGGGTTATTGGGCAGAAGCTGGCGGTCAACCTCGGCCAGCAGGTGGTCATCGACAATAGGGCAGGCGCGGGCGGCATTATAGGCACGGATCTCGCCGCTAAATCCGAACCCAACGGTTACACGCTGATGCTCGGCTATACCGCCAATCTGTGTTTTGCACCCAGCCTGTTCAGCAAACTGCCCTACGATCCCGTGCGCGATTTCGCGCCGGTGACGCTCGTCGGTTCGACGTACTACTTGCTGGCCGCGCATCCGTCGGTGCCGGCGAAATCCGTGAAGGAGCTGATTGCGCTTGCACAGGCGAAACCTGGGAAGCTCAATTTTGCGTCGAACAGCAACGGTCAGGGGAATCATCTCGCCGGGGAACTGTTCAAGAACATGGCTGGCGTCAATTTGATACACGTGCCCTACAAAGGCGGCGGGCCGGCGCTGGCAGCGGTTCTCGGGAGCGAAGCGCAACTGATCTTCGGCAGCACGCTCTCGACGCTTGTGCACGTCAAGGCCAGCCGGTTACGAGGTCTGGCCATTACCGCAGCGAACCGGTCAGCGTTCTCTGCCGATCTGCCGACCATCGCGGAAGCCGGGGTTCCAGGCTATGAAATGAGCACGTGGATGGGGGTGCTGGTTGCGGCGAACACGCCCCGCGAGCTTGTCGCGAAGCTGCATGCCGAAATCGCCGGCATTCTTCAGGCGGCCGACGTGCGCCAGCGCATGTCCGGTGATGGGCTCGAACCGCTGGGCAGTTCTCCCACCGAGTTCGCGGCGTTGATCAAGGCGAACATCGCAAAATGGGCCGGCGTTATCAAGGGCGCCGGCATCCGCATCGACTGATCAGGTCTTCGGTTCGTCGAGTTCGATTTCGGACGGATCGGCATTTTCCCAGCCGTTCACCACGTCCGTGCCTTCGAGCGCGAGGCCGTAACCGAGCGATTCGTGCAGCATGCGATTGATTTCCTGCGTCAGAATTGCGCGGGGTGGCGTCGCGTCTTGAAAAAAGAAGAAACTCAGCGAACTGGAGCAAATGCTAGAGTACAAACTCTAGTTCGCAGGATTGCCCAAGTTGCGTGAAGTCATGGCGGCGGTCACGAGTCAGAACTGCCCCGCCTGCGGTCATAGGGCGAAAGAGAATCGACCGGAGCGCGACCTATCTCTGGCTCGGGGTGATCCTCGGCGTATAGTATCTCCTTCGCGCCGCGCGTCATGATCGCCCTGCATACCCATGCCCCTACATCCCACGCCGCTTGCCGAAGCAGGGCGCAGAATTGTCTCGTCAAGAAACATCGAGTACTTCAGGGCTTAGTTAGTCTTGCGAGTCTCATTTTTTCTGTAGCTAGTTGTCTCGAGCAAATGGGACAGTTTGTCTTTTTCTCACCAGTCCTATTTTGAATACTTGTTTCCCAATGGTGACCATACTTACATTTCCAGAATACTTTGTTCAAAGTACCTGCGTGAATATTCATAGGATCAATTTCGATATTTTTTTCAAAGTCCCATTCATCTAGCAATTCTGGGAATTTAAAACCAA
>CAINEA010000586.1 GCA_903847525.1 uncultured Acetobacteraceae bacterium
CGCCCAGGAACACAAGAGGTTTCTGGAGCAAAACAATCCCAGCGTGCTATCGGAACTGCGCCGATCCGGAAACCTGAACAGCTATCTCTCTTCGGTGGGGGAGCAGGCGAGCGATCAGTTTTTGACGCTAATGATGCAATACAAAAACAGCCCGGAAGTGTCGAAGCTGCCGTACCAGGACCGAGCGATGTCGTTACAAAGCCGCCGGCACGAAGCGGACGAGATAGTGCGCCACGAACTGATACACCAGCCGTTAGAGGACTGAACGAGGCTGCGGTTAAGATCGCGCAGCGGTCCCGTTCTAACTATCGTATTACCGATGCCGACCAAATCGGCGTCGGCGGACCGAAGCAAAAGATCAACGACAACATCAATGCTATCCGGATCCTCAAACTAATTGAGGACGAAGGCCGCGATGCTACGTCCGGCGAAAAGGCGGCACTGGTCAAATATGTTGGCTGGGGCGCTTTCGCGCAGGATATGTTCGCGCCGAACCGCAAGGAGTGGAAACAGGAGCGCGATGCTTTCCGCTCGCTGGTTTCGGATGAAGAGTTTAATGCTGCGAAAGGCTCGACGCTCAACGCGCATTACACGTCGCCTGACGTCGTCCGCGGCATGTGGGATGCCATCAACCATCTCGGCTACAAGGGCGGCATGGCGTTGGAACCGGCCGCCGGCATTGGCCATTTCCTCGGGCTAATCCCGGATAGCTTGGCGCCGAAGACCGCATGGACCGCTGTTGAACTGGATCCGCTTACGGGGCGCATCGCGAAGGCCTTGTATGGCAACGCGGAAGTCAACGTGCACGGCTTCGAGGATTTGAAGCGGCCGTCGAACCATTACGATCTCGCCATCTCCAACGTGCCGTTCGGCAATTATAATATTTCCGAAAAGCCTTATGGCGCCTTTCCGATTCACGATTTCTTTTTTGTGAAGTCGCTCGATAAGGTTCGGCCCGGTGGCGTCGTTGCCTTTGTGACGTCGCGCTACAGCATGGACCGCGTCGATCCCGCCACCCGCCGAATGCTTTCCAATTCGGCCGATCTGGTCGGCGCCATCCGCTTGCCTGGCGGCAACAAGGGGGCTTTTGCCGGCAACGCTGGAACGGCGGTCACCACCGACATTATGTTCCTGCGGAAGAAGATTCCGGGCGAGGCGCCGTTCCCGGCAAAGCCGTGGATTGACCTGAAAGAGATTCAGACCCCGGACGGTCCTGCCAAGATCAACGAATACTTTGCCGATCATCCTGAAATGATGCTGGGCGAAATGCGGCTGCAGGGCACCATGTACCGGGATAACGAGCCGGTGCTGATCGGTGACGGCGGCCCTCTACAGGACAAAATCCTGGCTGCGGCACAGAACATGCCGAAGGGTTCGTTTGTGCAGCGGATGGCGCCTGCTACGGTTTCGGCGCCGGTCGTCCATGGCAACGATATTGCGACTGGCATTAAGGACGGCGCGTTCTTTATTGGTGAAGGCGGCAAGTTGTATCAGCGCCGCGAAGGCGCCGGCTTTGAGCATCCGCTCAGCGCCGATGATACCGACCGCGTCAGCCGTTTGGTCGGTATGCGCGATGTCATCAATGACCTGCTGACGACCCAACTCGCCGGCGGCGAGAATGCTCCTGCGCAGTCTGCACATGCCCGCGCCAAGTTGCAGCAGGCGTATGACGATTTCGTCGCCAAGCATGGTCCGATCAACAAAGAAGAGCGAACGGTTACGTCGCGCCTCAACAAGGCCGGCGAGCCGGTTATCATTACCAAATATCCGAACATCGCCAAGTTCATGGCTGACCCGGATGCTTGGAAGGTTGCTGCGATCGAGAACTATGATTCGGATACCGGGAAGGCGAAGCGCGCCGATATCCAAACGAAAGACGTCATCAATGCGCCGAAGGAACGAGAGATAAATGGCCCGTCGGATGCTGTGGCGACCTCACTCGACCAGACCGGCGGTATTGATCTCGACCACATCGCGCGATCGCTCAATCTCAATACCCAAGAGGAAGTCGTCCGTTCCTTGGGCGATATGGTCTATCAAAACCCGGATGGCCGGAAGTGGGAGACGTCCGACAATTACCTGTCCGGCAATGTCGTCAAGAAGCTTGAAGACGCCAAGGCCATAGCGCAGGAAGATCCGAGCTATCTGCGGAATGTTTCAGCGTTGGAAAAGGTGCAGCCGGAGCCGCTGACCGGAAACGACATTACCGCGCAGTTCGGTGCGCCTTGGATCCCGGCTGACGTCTACGAGTCCTTCTTAAAGGAGATCGGCGGATCTGGCGTTAGCGTTACCCAAGTCCCGGTCACCGGGGAATGGAAAGTTAAGGCCACCTTATATTCCCGCGATGCCCGCTCCAAGTACGGCACCGATCGCGTTGCCGTCGAAAAGGTTGTCGATGCTGCTTTGAACAATAAGCAGTTGACGGTCTGGGACGAGGACCATGACGGCAACAAGCACGTCAACGATAAGGCGACGACGGAAGCCAGGATCAAGACAGAAGCCCTGAAGGAAGCCTTCACGGGCGATGCCGAGCACGGCCTTGACGGCTGGGTGTTTGCTGATCCGGAACGGTCGCAACTTCTCGAGGGCATCTACAACCGCACCTATAACAACCTTGTGCAGCGGAAGTTTGACGGTACCCACCTCACTCTGCCTGGCCTCAATCCTGATTTCTCGACGCGGCAGCACCGCAAGGATTCAATCTGGCGGATGATCCAAAGCGGTAACACGCTGCTGGCGCACGTCGTCGGTTCCGGAAAAACCGTCACGATGATCGCCGGCGGCATGGAGCAGAAGCGGCTGGGCCTAATCAGCAAGCCTGCCTACGTTATTCCGAACCACATGCTCGAGCAGTTTTCCCGCGAATTTATCCAGGCCTACCCGGACGCCAAGATATTGGTGGCGCAGAAGGATGAGACGACACGCGAAAACCGGAAAGCATTTTTGGCGAAGGTGGCGTCAAACGATTGGGACGGCGTCATCATCACGCATGATGCTTTCGGCCGTATCAACATGGGCCAAGAATTTCGCAAGAAGTTCATCCAGGACCAACTGGACGAGCTCTCGCGCGTCATGTCGGCTGAGGCCGCCACGGAAGGCAAGAACTCTCCAACCGTGAAAAGCTTGGAGAAGTCGAAAAAGCGCCTCGAGGGGCGGCTTGCAAACCTGATGGCCGAAGAGCGTAAGGACAACGGAACCAGTTTCGAGGAATCCGGCATCGACTATCTGTATGTCGACGAAGCCCACAAGTTCAAAAACCTGTCCTTCATTACCAGGCTGCAACGTATCAAGGGGCTGGCGCAGGGCGACAGTCAGCGCGCCGAAGACCTATTCTTGAAGATAAGGTACCTAGAGCAGAACAGGCCGGGACGATCGGCCACGTTTGCGACCGGTACGCCGGTATCGAATACGATGGCCGAATTGTGGACCATGCAGCGGTACCTGCAACTCGACAAGTTGAAGGAGCGCGGTCTCGACAGTTTCGATGCGTGGGCGTCGACCTTTGGCCGCGTCGTCAACAATATGGAATTGTCGGCCGACGGCCGCACCTTCAAGGAGGTGTCGTCGTTCTCCAAGTTCGTGAACGTGCCGGAATTGGTGTCGCTGTATTCCGAGATCGCGGATACCAAGACGGCGGAAATGCTGAACCTGCCGCGGCCGGAAGTAAAGACGCGCAGCGGCGCCCCGGGCATTGAGATCGTACAGGCCGAGCCTTCCTCGCAGGAAGAGGCTCATATCCAGAAGCTGGTCGAGCTCGCGGAATCGCTCAAAGGCAAACGCCCCGTAAAGGGCGAGCCGAACATGCTTAGCGTGGTCACCGAAGGCCGTAAGGTGGCAACCGACGGGCGTCTGATTTCGTCTGATTTCGATTTCAACCCGCAGGGCAAGATTGCGAAGGCGGTCGATAATATCTCCCGCATTTACAATGAGGGCAATGCTGACCCGTCGGCGCCGAACAAGGTGCAGATGGTGTTCCTCGATATGGGTGTGCCGCAATCGAAGGGCGCCGCGAAGGTGCGTAAGGCTGCGCATATTGATGAGGATGTGGGGGCCGATCCGGCGCAAGCCACGGCGCCGCGCATGGACCTTTATGCCGACATCAAGAAGCGACTGGTTGAATCCGGCATTCCGGCGAATGAGATTGCGGCAATCCACGATGCGACGGACGACGCCAAAAAGGCAAAGCTGTTCCAGAAGGTGCGGCAAGGTCAGGTCCGCGTCATCCTTGGTTCGTCCGAGAAGATGGGCGTCGGCACCAACGTGCAGGATCGTTTGATTGCGATGCACCACTTGGATGCGCCGTGGAAGCCGTCGGACGTCGAACAGCGCGACGGCCGTATCGTGCGCCAGGGCAATAAGAACGATGCTGTGCAGATCTACCGCTATGTGACCAAGCGGTCGTTCGATGCCTTCATGTGGCAGAAGCTCGACACTAAATCGAAGTTTATCGGCCAAGTGCTGTCCGGTGCCAAGGGTTCGCGGCACGCAGAGGATATCGACAATCCGTTGCCGGAAGCGGCTGAGATGAAGGCCGCGGCATCCGGAGACCCCCGCATTATTGAGCATGCCGAGCTCGATCGGCAGGTTAGGGCTTTGACGGCG
>CAINEA010000587.1 GCA_903847525.1 uncultured Acetobacteraceae bacterium
GTATGCAGCCAATCCTGACCTTATTGGGACGCATTCTTTAACGATTGGTCCGAATAGCGGACCTTCAAACTCAAGCACCTTTTCGCCATCAGCAACAACCGCCGCACCTCAAGCGAATGCGGAACTCGTTTCGATGACGCCTGCCGAAATAGCGGCGACGTTTCCGGAGCAACAAAATAACGCTTCGGTGTCTGCTGCTTTGACGGCAGCGCAAAACGCACAGACACAAAACGCACAACAGCAAGCTATTCAGACTGCGACGCAGGCCACGACGCCGTCTTCAAATCCATTTGGTTTTCTTTCTGCCTTTTCGCATGCTGAGACTGCTTTTAATCCGACGAAACAAATTGACACGACTCCATTAAGCGGTCAACCACCCGGACAAGCCTCATTTGGAAGTGCTGTTCCTGCGAGCAACGCAGCAACTCCAGGAATTGGCAGCTTAAGCCTCGGGGCTTTCGGTTCCGTAAACCAGAGCCAGCCGCCGAATGATGCTGCAACTCAAAAGAACGCGCAACTTGCGCAGTCGCGCATGATGGCTTTGGCCGCGCAAGCCTCACAGCGTAGTAATTTCTCCGGTCATGCGTACACTCCGCAGGTCCTCGCTACGCCAATTCAAACGCAGCCGGGAATGCAAACGCAAACGATGGCTGACCAATTGGCGTTAGCGCGGACCATAATCGGAGAAGGACGAAATCAGGACCGCGCCGGGCAAGTTGCAATTGCGCAGTCTGCTGTTAATCGCGCTTTGGCTGCTGCACCTGTCGGTGTGCGCGGTGGCGCATCGGCACGTGGCTCCGTCGCTGCGCAAACAACCGCCAGAAACCAATATTCTTGGATGAATAATGCTGGTGATCCATCACATAGCAATCGAAATGCTGTTGCGTCTGCGGAGCGTTCAAATTCTCCCGAATGGCAGCAGGCGATGGACATCTCGCGCGCCGTGATCAGCGGCCAGATTGCCAATCCGATCGGCCCAGCCACGTTCTACCGAACGGGTGCGGTGCATCCCGCGTGGAGCCGCGCCTATCCGGCGACCGCACAAGTTGGCGCTCACACGTTCCACACGGACCCGGCAGCGGCCCGAGCTATTGACCGAGCGACTGCTGACCACCCCACGCCACCGTGGGACATCCCCAACGTCTCCCAGCGCGCGTACGGCGGGCGGGTCGGGTATGATGAGGGGGGTGAGGTGCCATTGCGTGATGAAGACACGTATGGGCCAGATACATCGGCGGAGGATACTGCTCGGGCAGTAGCTTTGAGTAAATTAGTGAATGATCGTCTTGCTCAGACGCAACCGACTCGTGAGATACAGCCGGACCTGATGAGTACCGCTGCAGGCGAATACCCAACTGGTTCGAACATCACGATTGATGAACTCGGTAGACCGTTGCGGAACGGTGAGCCGATCCAGAACGATCGCCGCCCGAGCATATTGCCATTGACGCGCAACGATCAGGGCGGAATTGACCTCGCCATGCCGCGTCTTGCGGACATCGCTAGCTATATCATGGGTGGTGTGGTTGCGCCTGTGACTGCTCGAGTTGGTGAGGCTGTGCTTGGTGCGGGGCCGGTGCGTCGTGCGGTCGATGTGGCGGCTAGTAATACGCCGCCCGGTGTTCGTTATGTTCGTAGAAGCCAGTCTGCGGAAAGTCCATTTAATCTTAATAGCCCAGAAATGGCGATGTTTGTTGAAACACGCGATCCAAGAACAACACTAGACAGCTTAAAGGGTTATGGACCTGAACATTGGGTTTCGCGCGGCGATGATGCTATTGACGTTCGCGCTATTCAACCCGCTATTGTTCGCGCTTTGCGTGAGGCAGGAAAAC
>CAINEA010000588.1 GCA_903847525.1 uncultured Acetobacteraceae bacterium
ATCTCGTGGCTCATGTTGGCCAGAAATTCCGATTTCGTCCGGTTCGCCGCCTCTGCCTGTTCCTTGGCACTGAGCAGTTGTCGCGCCGCCTGACGGCGCTCGGTGATATCCGTGTAGGTGCGCACCGCGCCGCCATCGGGCAGCGGCGTGGTATGCACCTCAATCGCGGTACCATCCGGCCGGTCGCGCTCATAGACCCGGGGCGCATTCAGTATCCCGCCACGGCGGACGAATTCCTGAAAATCGGCGCCCATCTGGCGAAACTCGTCAGAGCGCCATTGACGCGCGATGATATCGTCAAATTTGTAACCGCCCGCCGCCACTTCGTCAGGCAGGTTCAACATTTCGATGGCGCGCTGGTTGCATACAGCCACCGTCCGGTCGGCGGAAACCATCAGGAGACCCTGGTTCATATTGTCAAGCGTGACCTGCAAGGCCTGGGATTTCTCCGTCAGTCGCCTTTCACTGGCCTGTAGGTCATGCAGAATACCTGATTTCTCGGCCGACTCTTGCGCAGCGACGCGCTGAGCTCGTCGAAGTTCGACCAGCGTTGCTTCCTGGCGCCGTAACAGCCGGGCCAGCAGAACCGTCAGCGACAGCAGAATCCCCACCAGACTGATCGTCAGGATCGCCGCATACTTCGTGTCGCGACGCCAGTTCGCCAGGATCGCGTCTTCGTTAACCGTGACGTTGCTGACCAGCGGGAATTCCCGCAGTCGACGCGGCGCAACGATGCGCATGGGGCCTTTCCCACCGCCCTCCAACGGCCGTCCCTCGACAAGCATCGCCCCCCACGAGATGCCGGTGCCGAGGAAATCGCGAAACGCGCTGCGGTTCTCGAAGGAGGAACCGATGCGTTCGTTCCGAAGGGGCTCACGCGCCAGAAGAATGCCGTCCGCGCGGAACAAGGAAATCGTGCCGTGCTCCGTCGGGTTTATGAGTTTGTAGAAATCCCGAAAGAATTCGCTGACCAGACCAACGATCACCAAGCCGAGCGGTCGGCCGTCAGGCGCGTGGATCTGCCGTGCCAGGTAGAAGGTGAACTCCCCGGTGACGCGATTCTGCACCGGCACGCTCAGGAACACGCCGGCATACGGTTTGTCGCTTAATGCCTTGAAATAGTCACGATCTGCGAGATTGATCGTCGGTGGCGGCCAGGAACGGGTGAAATTGAGGATGTCGCCATTGCCCGCGACAATGCTCGCGACACTGATCTGCGGCACACCCGCGATCTTGTCATTGAGCGTCTGGAACACCGCCTGCGTTCCCATGGCCCGGCGCAGTTCGGCATCGTTATCGGCCCCGGCAGACTCGACCCGCACGACGATGCTCTCCAGCACCAGATCCGCTGCCTTGATCGCTTGCTCCGTATGTTCCGCCAGGGTGGTGGACAGATTGGCAACGTTTTCCCGCCAGGTCGCGATCTCGGCCTGCCGCGCCAGCAGGACCATCGCAGTCGATCCAAGCAGCGTAAGTACCGCCAAGGCCAGCCCGGCAATCATCACGGCCCAGCACTTGCGGCATGTTTCCGGTCGACTGTCTAAAACATCCTCGACCACTCAGTCGCTCCGCCCATATCGATCTGCAGTAGCACAGGTTGGCCGCCGTGCTACTGCATTCGATCACCCTTGGACAAAATTTCCCTGTTTCTTTCTTGCGATTCCGGCCAGACTGCGATGGCTCTAAACCACGGGCGACGAGCCGCCGTCGACATTGATTGCGGTGCCAGTGACGAAGCCGGCTTGCTCGGAACACAGGAAGCAGGCCATCGCCGCAAATTCTTCGGCCTTGCCCAGCCGCTTCAACGGAATCGACGCGCCGAGCTTGGCCGCATAGTCCTCGAAGCTTTCGTTCGAGCCGGCGGCCACCAGGGCCTTGTGCCGGCGCACCCACTGATCGCTGACGATCTGGCCCACCAACATGGCGTTGACCAGAACGTTGTGCGGTGCGCCCTCGGCCGACAGCACCTTGGTCAGCGCCATGCCCGCCGCACGGGTAACCGCGGTCGGGGCCCCACCGGCCTTGGGCGCCTTGGCGCCGATGTTGAGCACGTTGATCACCCGGCCCCAACGACGCTCCTTCATCTGCGGCATCACCAGCCGGCAAAAACGGATGGCGGCAAACAGTTTCAGATCCAGATCCGCCTGCCAAAGCTCATCGGTGATCTGGTCGAACGGCATGGCGCGGGAAATGCCCGCATTGTTCACCATGATGTCGATCTTGCCAAAGGCCGCCATCGCAGATTCGTAGCCGCGCTGGACATCATCGGCCTGGGATACGTCGCAGGCGAACCCGGCAACCCGTCCCTTGGCCGTAGCGGAGATCGCGGCCTTTGCCTCCTCCAAGCCATCCGGGTTGCGCGCCAGAATTGCGACATCCGCGCCCGATGCGGCAAACTGGGTGGCCATCGCCAGGCCGAGGCCCTTGCTGGCTCCGGTTATGATCGCACTGCGGCCTTTAAGGCTGATTTCCATTTTGTTCCATCCCCTAGTGCAATATCGCTTGAGGTTTCTTCAACCGAGCGATGGAATTGCACGTTCAAACAAAGAGCTACAGCTTGATGGCCGCATCTATCAGCGGCGATCATACTATAGATCAAGCCGGCACTGTGGCGGACGGGAACGGAGCCGACAATACGGGCGAAATCAATCGCCGCTACGCATATCCGCCGTCGATCCCATCTTCGCCGCCAGTGCGGGCACGCGCCGGGACTTGCGCGACAGCCGGTGCTGCAATCGGTCCAGATACAGATACACCACCGGTGTGGTGAACAGCGTCAGCATCTGCGACACCGCGAGCCCGCCGACCATGGCGAGACCGAGCGGGCGGCGCAGTTCGGAGCCGGTGCCGGTGCCCAGCATCAGCGGCACGCCGGCCAGCATCGCGCACATGGTCGTCATCATGATCGGCCGG
>CAINEA010000589.1 GCA_903847525.1 uncultured Acetobacteraceae bacterium
ACGTGGTGGCGGCGGCCGGCGCCAATATGAGCGAAGCCGCAAAGCAAGTGACACGCACGGCAGCGGAGAGTTCCGGCCAGGCCGATGCGGCGCTCGCCCAGGCCGACCAGGCGACGATGAATGTGCAGGGCGTGGCGGCGGCGGTGGAGGAGATGGCGGCAACCGGGGCGGAGATCAGCCGGCAGGTGTCGCATGCCTCGGTCATCGCGCGGCAGGCGGCGGAGGAGGGGCGGCGGACCAACGCCTCGGTCGCCGAACTGGCGGAGGCGGCGCAGAAGGTGGGCGACGTGGTGCAACTGATCCAGGACATCGCGGCGCAGACCAATTTGCTGGCCTTGAACGCGACGATCGAGGCCGCGCGGGCGGGCGATGCCGGCAAGGGGTTCGCCGTGGTGGCCGGCGAGGTGAAAAGCCTTGCCAACCAGACCGCGAAGGCGACCGACGAGATCCGCTCCCAGATCGCGGCGATCCAGGCGGAAACGCGCTCGGCGCTGGGGGCGATCCAGGAGATTTCCCGCACCGTGCAGGGCGTCGAAGAGGTCGCCTCGTCGATTTCCGCCGCGGTGGAGGAACAGAGCGCGGCAATGCAGGAAATATCGGGCAACGTGCAGCAGGCGGCGATGCGCACGCAGCTCGCGGCCGAGAGCTTGCAGTTGGTGTCCGGCGGGCTGACGGCGAATGGGGCGGCGGCGGGCGAGGTGCTGTCGTCCTCCGAGCGGTTGTCGGACCAGGCGCAGATCCTGCGCCAGGAGGTCGACAGCTTCCTGGGAGCCATCCGGGCCGCCTAGTGGCGCGGTAATAGGGCGGGGGCATAGGGGGGCTGGCTGGCTTTCGGTTGCCGGCTGGGCCATATCGCGTGTTCCGCGGCCGGAGCTTCCGGCCGGCAACAGCGAGGATGCAACCCGATGCCGCAAGGGCGGGTACTGCCGGCGGATCGGCTGCCACCAGATCGGTTACCGGCGGATCGGCTGCCATGGGCGTTGCTGGCGGCGGCGAGCCTGGGGATGTTCGCGGCTTCCGCCAGCGGCACCACGCGGGCGCCGTTCCTGATCGATATGGCGCGAGACCTGGATACCAGTCTGGCATTGGTCGGCAATCTGGTGGCCGCGACATCGATTACCTGGGGCGTGGCGTCGGCTTTCGCGGGCGCGCTGTCCGATAAGTTCGGGCGGTGGCCTTTCCTGGTCGGCGGCCCGATCGCACTGGCCCTGTCGATGATCGGGGTGGCCACGGCGGGGGATTTTGTCGCGGTCGCCTGCTGGGCAATGCTGGCGGGGGCATGCAGCGGCATGTTCAGTGGGGCGATCTTCGCCGAGGTGTCCTACCGGGCCGGGGACGGACAGCAGGGCAGGGCGCTCGGGTGGGTCATGAGCGGCCAGTCGCTGACCTTGCTGGTCGGCGTGCCGCTGGCGGCCTGGGTGGGGGCCTATATCGGCTGGCGCGGGGTCAATCTTTGCGTCGGCGTGCTGGCCGCGGGCGCTGCCGTCAGCCTGCTGCTGACCAGTCAGAAAGGGGTCGGCCATGGGCGGGCACCTGGGGTAGCGGCGCCGTCGTTACGATCGGCGATGTCCGGGCCGGTGCTGCGGCTGTTGTCGATGGGGATCGCCGAGCGCGTCTGCTACGGGCTGACGGCGGTGTATTACGCGACCTTTCTGCAATCGACCTATGGGCTGAAGCTGAACGCCGTGGCGCTGCCGCTTGCGGTGTTCGCGACCGGAAATATTCTCGGCACAATCGTCGGTGGACAGTTGGCGGACCGGTTTCGGAACCGATTGCGGATCTTCGCGTTATCCATGCTGGGATCCGGCGTCGCGGCACTGGCGTTGTTCCGCTGGTGCCCGGATGTCTACACCTCGGTTGCCCTTGGGTTTGTCTATGTTTTCCTGAACGGCATCGCGCGTCCTTCGCTGCTGGCTTCGCTGGCCGATACGCCGCCGCATATCCGCGGCACGGTCATGGGGCTGAACAGCACGTCCGCCAGCGTGGGATGGATTGGCGCGGCTGGGCTCGGCGGCTGGATGATGGGTAGCTTCGGGTTCTCCGGTTTTGGGCCGCTGGCGGCGGGCATGGCGGTGTTGGCGGCGGTCCTGGCGCTGGCGAACCGGCGATAGGTGATCCGCTCGTGCCGGCTTTACGTAACGAAGTAGTAGATTCAGGAGTGGCGATGATGCAGTCGGCGGAATGGTGAAGTGGTTGGCGGCACTGGCATCCGCGATGCTGTTGGCGGCCTGTTCGGTGGTCGGGGTGCGTGATGGCACCGAGACGCCGCGCTATGACGTCATCGGGCGGGTGGGCGATGTGGAAATCCGCCGATATGCGCCGCGTCTGGCCGCCGAGACGGTGGTGGACGGCGAAGAGGAGGCGGCACGCTCGGCCGGATTCCGCCGCGTCGCGGCCTATATCTTCGGCGAAAACCGGGCCAAGGCGACCATCGCCATGACCGCGCCGGTCGCCCAGTCCAGCGACGGCTCGGCGAAGATCGCGATGACCGCGCCGGTGGCGACGCAGCCGGCAGGGGAAGGGAAGTTCGTCATCCGCTTCTTCATGCCGGCGGAATACACGCGCGGCACTCTGCCCGAGCCGATGGACGACACGGTGCGGATCGTCACGGTGCCCGAGGAAACGATGGCCGTTCACCGTTTCACCGGAAGCCGCTCGGCTGCGGCGATGGCGCAGGCACGGGAGTTGCTGCTGCGGCAGTTGCAGGACAGCCCCTGGCGCGCGGCGGGCGAGCCGGTGGACTGGTTCTACGATCCGCCCTGGACCTTGCCGCCTTTGCGCCGCAACGAAGTGGCCGTGCAGGTGGTGCCCGCTTCCCCCTGATCCTGGCGATTCTGATCCTGGCGATTGTCCCGGTTCCCTGTTCGCCCCGCCGCATGATAGCGTAACGGCCATCAAGCGATGGTCACGCCGTTTCATGAGCGTTGGCCCAGGGGAGAAGGCAATGATCCGTAGATCTGCGTTCCTGCGTTTGGCGGCTGTCGTCGGGTTGCTGTTCGGTGCAGCTTCGGCCCGGGCCGAGAGCATCACCGTGACCCATTGGGGATCGGCCTTCTATGGCGCGCCCTATGCGGTGGCGATGGAGAAGGGGTTCTTCAAGGCGCACGGTGTGGACATCACCGGCATCCTGACCTCCAACGGCGGCGGCACATCGGTGCGCAACACGCTGGCTGGGGACATGCCGTATGGCGAGGTGGCGCTGCCGGCGGCGATCGAGGCGATCAACAACGGCCAGCCCCTGGTGATCATCGGCGGCGGCACGGACAGTATTGGCGATATCCTTTGGGTGGCGAAGAAGGGCTCGGCGATGTCGGGCATAAAGGACATCGCCGGCAAGAAGATCGGCTTCACCGCGCCGGGATCGGTAACGAACATGCTGATCCTGATGGCAATGAAGGCGCAGGGGATCGATCCGGCAACGGTGAAGCTGATCCCCGCCGGCGGGATCGGGGCGAATATCTCCGCGGTGGTGAACGGTGCGATCGATGCGGGCATGTCCGGCGAGCCGGTATGGTCGGAGAACCAGGACAAGGTGCAGGCGGTGTTCTGGACCAAGGACGTGCTGCCGCCCAACATGATGCAGACGGTGGCGATCACCACCACGGATTTCGCCAAGACCGGGGCGGCGCAGTTGCGCGGGATTCTTGCCGCACGGCGGGAAGGGGTGGACTACATCATCGCCCATCCGGACGAGGCGGCGGAGATCACGGCGCGTGCGTATAACGGCAATCCGGAGCTTTACAAGAAGGTTTTCCGCAACCTGCTGTCGTTCAACTACTGGTCCGACGGGCGGCTGGACTATGACGGCATGAACCGGATGGTGGAGGGGCTGCAGATCGTCGGCAAGCAGAAGGGTCCGGTGGACTGGCCCAGGATCGTCGATGCGTCGTTCCTGCCGGCAGACCTCAAGCCGCATTTTTGATGTCGGATGATACGGCCGCGCACGCACAACTGCGCGGTGTTACCCGGGTCTATCCGGGCGGGGTGCATGCGCCCCCTGTGCATGCCCTGGGCCCGCTCGATCTGGATATCGCGCCGGGCGAGTTCTTCTCGGTTGTTGGGCCGTCCGGTTGCGGCAAATCTACCTTGCTGGATGTGCTGGCCGGACTGAGCCCGCCGACGGCGGGGAGTATCCGGTTCGAAGGCAAACCGGTGGCCGGCGCGGTGCCGGATGGCGTGGGCGTGGTGTTCCAGGAGGATGCCAGCTTTCCGTGGCTGACCGTGCACGACAACGTGGCGTTCGGCCTGCGCCGGGCAGGGATGGATACAGCGGAAACCGCACGGCGGGTCGATTATGCGATCGGCTTCATGGGGCTGGCGGATTTCGCCGCCGCCTATCCCGCGCAACTCTCAGGTGGCATGCGCCAGCGCGTCTGCATCGCGCGCACCTTGGTGCTGCGCCCGCGGCTGATCCTGCTCGATGAGCCGTTCGGCGCGCTCGACCAGCAGACCAGGCTGCTGATGGGCGACGAGTTGCTGCGGCTGTGGCGCGAAACCGGCGCAACGGTGCTGCTGATCACCCACGCGCTGGATGAGGCGGCGATGCTGTCGGACCGGGTAGGCGTGATGTCGGCGCGGCCGGGTTGCTTCATCGACTTGGTGGAGACCGGCTGGGCGCGGGAACGCGACAGCCGGATCGTTTCCGATCCGGCGTTCGGCGCGATCACGGCCCGGCTGTGGTCCAGCCTGCGGACAGAGTCGATGAAGGCGATCGGCCGGGAATGACCCGCGCCGGCCGGATCTTCTGGACCCGCTGCGCGGTGATCGGCGGGCCGGTCGCGCTGCTGGAAGCGGCCTGCCGGCTGCGCTGGATTTCCCCCCTGGTGATCATTCCGCCGAGCGAGATGGTGGCGGCGATGGTGTCGCTGCTTGGAACCGAGGAGGTGCTGGCCAGCGTGGGGCAGACATTCTCCACCGTGGCGATCGCGTTCGTCGCAGCCGTGGTCCTGGGCTTTGTGCTGGGCGCGGTGATCCACGGGCTGCCGCGGCTGAGGCGCGCGATCGATCCGTTGCTGGCTTCGTACTACTCGGTGCCGTTCTTCGTGTTCTATCCATTGCTGGTGGCGCTGTTCGGACTGAACGCGCTGCCGCTGATCGCCATCGGCTTCATCTTCGCTTTGCCGGCGATGCTTATCGCCACGCTGCTGGGGCTGGACCGGGTGCCGCGCGTTTTTCGCAAGGTGGCGCGCATGCACCGGCTGGGATGGGCGCGCACCGCAACGCTGGTGATCCTGCCGGCGGCGCTGCCGAATCTGTTCCAGGGGATCAAGCTGGCGCTGGCCTATGCCTTCATCGGCGTGATCGCCGGCGAGTTCATCCTGTCGTCCGGTGGACTGGGCTATGCGATCGCCTATGCCTATGAGAGTTTCGAAAATCGGACGATGTACGGATTGATGCTGTTCGTGCTGCTGAGCGCGATCGTTACCAACGGTCTTCTGTATGCCTGGGAAGCGCGGCAGCAGCGCCGGCGGGGCCGCGGTTGAACCGGTCGCACGCCGGAATGGTGGATGGCGTCGTCATCCTTCTGGTGCTGCTGGCGGTCTGGCAGGGCCTGTTCGCCTATGCCGGCGCGGTTGCCCTCACGCCGCCGCTGGCGACCTTCGCCTATGCCGCGGAATTGCTCGGACAGAAAAGCTTCTGGGGCCACGCCGGGGCGACCATGGCGGCGTTCGGCTGGTCGCTGCTGATCTCGGCCGTGGCCGGCATCGCGATCGGACTATGGCTGGGGGCACGGCGGTTCGCCGGCGACGTGGCCGAGCCGATGCTGGCGGCGCTGTACACGATCCCGAAGGTGACGCTGTATCCGGTGATGCTGCTGGTGTTCGGCCTCGGGCCGTCGGCGAAAGTGGCCTTCGGGGTGATTCACGGCCTGATCCCTGTCGTGCTGTTCACGCTGGGGGCGGTAAAGAACATTCCGCCCGTATTCCTGCGCACCGCGCGCGCGCTTCGCCTGACGCCGGTGCAGACAGCGAAGACTGTGCTGGTGCCGGCGGTGCTGCCGGAAATCACCAGTGGCCTGCGCATCGGGTTTTCGCTGTGCTTGCTGGGCGTTCTGATCGGCGAGATGTTCGCGTCCCAGCGCGGCATCGGGTTTCTGATCATCAACGGCATCAACTCGCACAACGTGAAGCTGACCACGGCCGTGACCCTGATCGTGATCGTGTTCGCCGTGGGCGCGAACAGCGCGCTGCTGGCGCTGGATCGGCGGCTGCACCGGGCCGGGTAGGAAGGAAGGCTGGGGCTTTGCCCCAGACCCCGGCAGGGCTCTGCCCTGCACCCGTGAGGGGCCTTGTCCCCTCAACCCCATGGACCGGCTTCTTGGGAAGAGGGCCGAAC
>CAINEA010000590.1 GCA_903847525.1 uncultured Acetobacteraceae bacterium
GGCGGGCATGGCAGATTCTGTCCGGGGCTGGAGAGTGGCGTCAGCACCCAATCTCTAAGCGATTCCAGATGGTTGTACCATGCCCGTTTCTGAATCCCTGCTATGCGGTGAATAAGATGGGCTAGCAGTGCTCCGGTTCACCCGAACGGGACAGTACGGCTTACCACGGAGACGGTGGAGTTCGCCGGAAACGGCGGGATACACTGCACCGCACATGGCGTGCTGCCGTTTAGCACGAGCGAGACGCACAACGCCGAGTTGGTAAAGGAGACCACACAAAAGGCACAGGTTCACTCGCTGACGGCCCAGCTCAGGAATGACGTTCCACCCGCCTACACCATCGACTGGTTAGGAAATCTGAACAGAGGTGTCTATGTCTGGCGGGGTTCATCTATCAATGAAAAACGGGAGACCGTGGACACACTCACGCTAGGACATGGTGCGGGGGCAATAGAATTATCAGCGCGTGCCCTACCCATGCCCAACATGAATTTCTCCGCCTTGGAAATGGTTATCGCTGGTGTTCGCCTCTTCCTTTGTGATTGCGCATCAGAGGTGTCTAAGGGAATTGAACGGCCAGGTTATATATTTTACGTCGGCAATCCGACCGATGAAGTTAGAACGAAAATTCGGCAGGTTCTCTCATTCTGCCTCGGCAATTACCTTGTCTACCTTGGCTCCACGATGCTGTCTGAAAAGTCCGAGATGGTCTCGTTTACCGCGATGTCGCCGCCGTCTGTAGGCCGAGTGTCCGAAATCCCCGCGCTGCCGCCTGCCTTTCTTGGCAACGGCAACGCGCTGATAGCCGAACAGAAAATTGTCGCCCGCGTGGCAAATGCAGTTTACGCGCACTATAACGAGCTACGGTTCAATTCGTTTAGCTGGGCATACTGGCATGCCATGTGCGCCCCCGTGCATATGGCAGCGGGTCACTTCGGCGCGGCTATAGAAGCTCTACAAAATGCGTATATGAAGGCGCATCCAGCGGAGCTCGGTAAAACCCTTATAACCGACAAAGCCAAGTGGGCGCCTCTCAAAGAGGCATTCTTGAAGGCCATAGCCGAGGCCGGACTTGAACCTGCGGTCAGCGCCATACTGACCAACAAGGTAACATCCAACCTGAACCAGACGCCGCCGGGCGTTCTTTCTGAGAAAATGCTTGCCGAAATTGGAATAACACTTGGTCAGGTAGAAGCTGCCGCGTGGAAGCGCCGCAATGTGGCAGCACACGGAGGCGAGGTAGACCTCGATTCCGTCATCCCGACCGTCATGGAGACGAAGCTCCTCAAGATAATCCTGCATAGAATCGTGCTGAAAATCACGGGCGCGAGTGACCGCTACTATGACGATTACACTGCCGGCCACGCCATACGGAACGTGACAGAGCCAGTGCCGGCGCCGCCCCCTGCGTCAGGGGCAGCGCCGTGAGCGATGTGGCAATCGAGCGCGTGCGGGAGATTCTGGCGACGGTGAAGCCCCTCGCCGCCGAATACTACCGACTGA
Organism: uncultured Acetobacteraceae bacterium; assembly: GCA_903847525.1. Classification (GTDB taxonomy): domain Bacteria; phylum Pseudomonadota; class Alphaproteobacteria; order Acetobacterales; family Acetobacteraceae; genus PALSA-911. The sequence continues at coordinate 1,504 of CAINEA010000590.1, forward strand.
CCGGGAAGCCGTTGGGCGTCACCGGGGAGGTTGCCGAATACGTCGCCGCCGAGACTCTTGGTCTGGTGCTGGCGGACGCACGCACCCCTGGATATGACGCTACCCGCCAGACCCCGGACGGCCCGCAGCGCATTCAGATCAAAGGCCGCGCCTACGGCGACGATGCCAAGCCGGGGCAGCGGATTTCCCGCATTAAGACTGACGCGGCATGTGATGCGGTTCTTCTGGTGCTGCTGGACAACAAGACGCTCGATGCCCGCGAAATGTGGGAAGCCCCGTTCACGGCGGTTGCTGCCCGCCTCGCCGTCCCCGGTTCGAAGTCCCGTGACCGGGGCGCGTTGGGCGTGTCGGAGTTCAAACGCATGGCCCGCAGGGTGTGGCCGCGGTGACCTTCAAATCACCCGACAGCTACCGCGACTTTGACCGCGCAGTCCGCCGCGAGTTTCGTTATGCGCGAACGCCGCAGCAGGAGGAGTTTCTGAGGACGCTAGTGGCGACAAGCCATTCACGCAGCCTGACCATGAAAGCTGGGTATGTGCTTTGGCGCGCCCAGCTCGGCCATGATTGGCGGGAGGAACAGCAAGACGAGGAATCGTTTGAGGTTCAAGCCGCCCATCCCCCGGCAAGGATGAAACCCCTTGCCGAGAAGGCATCTGACGGGCGCGCAAACCCCAAAGGGATTGCCTGCCTGTATCTGGCCACCAAGCAGGAAACGGCGGTGCTAGAGGTGAGGCCCCTTATTGGTTCGTATGTATCCATCGCGCAATTCAAGGTGCTCAAGGACCTCCGCCTGGTCGATTGCTCGGCCAAGGAAATCGGCAACCTGGTGCGCTTTCTCAAAAAAGACTGGACGCCGGAGGAGACGGAGAAGCAAGTCTGGTCAGACATCAACAGAGCATTCTCGGAACCTGTTGAGCGGGGCGACGACAGCCTCGACTACATTCCGACGCAGATTATCACCGAGACATTCAAGCTAAACGGGTTCGACGGCATCGCCTACAAGAGCAGCTATGGCGAAGATGGGTTCAACGTCGCGCTGTTCGATGTAGCAGCCGCCGACGTAATAAACTGCGGCCTGTATCGCATCAAAGACGTGTCCGTCACGTTGTCGGAACAGGACAACCCGTATTTCATCAGCAAATATTATCCGGCGCACGCTGCAACTGCCTCGCCCTCCGCCCCGGACACAGAGACCGCCCCGTAAGGAATGGTCTTGTCTGCATCGGTCAATACTCGCCTTGGGCCAAACGTCTGATTTCAGCGCCGGGCGACCCGAAAGCGGACGGGCAGAAATCCACCCTTTGCTGACCTTCAAACTGACCCACTACCTATTTTCCTATTTCCTTGACTTTTTCCCTCTTTTCTGCCACATGCGCGACGTTTGCATTTCATACGGAGCGCTTTCTCATGACCCCCATTCCCGACCTCGAGCTTACCCCCTTCGGCGTTCGCACCCCC
>CAINEA010000591.1 GCA_903847525.1 uncultured Acetobacteraceae bacterium
CACAGGAAAGCGCCATCACCGTGATCGGCCTGTCCGGAACGATGGAGGTGCTGCCGGAGGCCGGTGCCAACACGCCGGAGGCGGTGCTGCGCCCGGCGCTGGCCGCCATGCTGGGCGGGCGTGCGGCCGGATCGGGGGGACGACAACGCGAACCGGGCGACCAATTCCTGTTGCTGCCGCCGGAGATGGCCGACATCGTGGCCAAGTCCGGCTGGAATTTGCAGCAGGCGCAGGATTTCCTGCATCGGGCATCCGGTGCGGACTGGCCGATCGCCCGCGCGCCGGCCGATATCCACATCATCGTCACCGGCGGCGCCGGCGTGAAGATGACGTGCCTGATACCCTGGGGCGGCGGAACGATGTGCGTGACGCGGCGGCTACCCGGACGCAATCACCGCCACGTGGAATGACGCCGCATCGGTTTTGCCGATGGCGGACAAAGGCCCGTTGGTTACGACGCGGATTCTCGGCGTCGTAACCAACGCAATGGGCGTGCATGGTGCACAAAACTCTCCCCATTCCCCCGCGTCTGTCGTAAGGTCGTTCACCATCCGACACCGTGCTTCGACTAGGCGATCGACCGGGGCTCCCTTGGAAGAACAGTCTGGACGTCGTGCTTGCCCGGCCGGCCGCCTGTCCCAGATCAATAAACATGGGAGGCGTGTTATGAATATGCCGATCGAACAGTGGCTTTCGCGCAAGGCCAAGCCGCGCCGCGCGTGGCGGTTGGCAGCCGCCGGCCTGCTGGCACTTCTTGTTGCGGGTCCGGCGCTTGCGGAAAAGCAATACGGTCCCGGCGTTACCGATACCGAGATCAAGATCGGCAACACCAACCCGTACAGCGGCAACGCGTCCGCCTATGGCCAGAACGGGCGGGCGGAGGCCGCGTATTACCGTATGGTCAACGATCAGGGCGGGGTGAACGGGCGCAAGATTACCTTCATCTCGCTCGATGATGGTTACAGCCCGCCGAAGACCGTGGAACTGACCCGCCAACTGGTGGAGCGTGACCAGGTACTGGCGGTGGCCGCACCTCTGGGAACTGCGCCCAATATCGCCATTCAAAAATACCTGAACCAGAAGAAGGTGCCCCAGCTCTTCGTCGGCTCGGGTGCGTCGCGCTGGAACGATCCGGAGCACTTCCCGTGGACGATCGGCTTCAATCCGAGTTATCACACCGAAGGCTATTTGTATGCCAAGCACATGCTGCAAACGATGCCGGATGCCAAGGTCGCCATCCTGCGTCAGAACGATGACGTGGGCATGGACTACCTGAATGGTTTCATGGAGGGCCTGGGCTCGGCGCGCAAGAACCAGGTCGTCGCGGTTGCAACCTACGAGGTGACCGACGCCACGGTGGATTCGCAGGTGCTTCAGCTGAAGAACACCGGCGCCAACGTGTTCTTCAACGTCACGACGCCGAAATTCGCTGCCCAGGCCATCAAGAAGGCCGGTGAGATCGGCTGGAAGCCGCGCCACTACCTGGTCAATATCGCCGCCTCGGTCGGTGCGGTGATGCGCCCCGCCGGGGTGGAGAACTCGCAGGGCATCATCACTGCCGACTACAAGAAGGACACCACCGATCCGCGCTGGCAGGACGATCCGGAATTTAAGGACTGGCAGGCATGGATGGCCAAGTACCAGCCGAACGCCAATCCGTCTGAAGGCTCGAACGTGACCGGCTACCTTGTCGGGTTCATGGTCGTCCATGTCCTGCGGGAATGCGGTGACAACCTCACGCGGGAAAACGTCATGCGCCAGGCCGCCAGCCTGCATAATCTGCGCGTGCCGATGATGATGCCGGGCATGACCGTCAACACCAGCCCGACGGATTTCGCGCCGATGAAGGCCGTGCATTTCCTGACCTTCGAAGGGGACCACTGGGTGCCGTTCGGCGACCTGATGGCACGCAACGACTGAGCAGAAGCCGGCCGAGCGGGATCAGGCCCCGGAGAGTTCCAGTTGGTCAGCCAGATGGCACCGCACGAGATGGCCCGGTGCCAGTTCGCGCAACGCCGGCGCCTCGCGCTTGCAGCGATCCTCGGCGTGGCGGCAGCGGGGATGAAAGTAGCAACCGGACGGGGGGGAGGCCGGGCTCGGCACCTCGCCACCCAGGATCGAATCGAAGTTCTGCACGCGCGGGTCCGCCACCGGCACCGCGCGCATCAAGGCGGACGTGTAGGGGTGGCGGGGGCGGCTGTACATCGCCGCGGTGGGGGCGAGTTCGACCAGTTGGCCGACATACATCACGGCCACCCGGTCCGAGATGTGGCGAACCACCGACAGATCGTGCGCGACGAACAGGAAGGTCAGCTGCAGGGAGGCCTGCAGTTCCAGCAGCAGGTTCAGCACCTGCGCCTGCACCGACACATCGAGAGCGGAGACAGGTTCATCGGCAACCACCAGGCGCGGGCTGGTGGACAGCGCGCGGGCGATGCCGATGCGCTGGCGCTGGCCGCCGCTGAAGGCGTGTGGGAAGCGGTGCATGAATTCCGGGCGCAGCCCGACCAGGCGCAGCAATTCGGCGACCCGGTCGGTTCGTTCCGCGCGGTTGCGGATGCCGTTTACCAGCAGCGGCTCGCCAACATTGTCGAACAGGGTCATGCGCGGATTGAGCGAGGCGAAGGGGTCCTGGAAGATCATCGATATTTCGGCACGCAGTGGACCGAGTTCCGCGGGTGTCATCGGCGCGAGATCGACGACATGGCCGGCGCGGGTGCGGTAGCGGATTTCCCCGCCCGTGGGTTCGATGGCGCGCAGGATGCAGCGGGAGGCGGTGGTCTTGCCGCAGCCGCTTTCGCCGACCAGGCCCAGGGTTTCGCCTTCGTGCAGGCTGAAATCCACGCCGTCGACGGCGCGGACATGGCCGACGGTCCGGCCGAAGAAACCCCTGGTGATCGGGAACAGCTTTTGCAGCCCGCGCACTTCGAGCAGCGGCGCCTTGGTTGCGGTTCCGGTCATGCCGGGTCGGCCTGGTCGCTGTAGAGAAAGCAGCTGGCGGCCTGGCGTTCGCCGACCGGCCGCAGGCTGGGCACGCGCTCGGCGCATTTGGCCATGGCGTCGGCGCAGCGTGGATGGAACGGACATCCGGCCGGCCGGTTGAACGGATGCGGCAAGGTGCCGCTGATCACCGGCAGAGCGGTGCGCGTCTGGCCGTGCATGCTGGGGATCGATTGCAGCAGCGCACGCGTATAGGGGTGGCGCGGCGCGTGGAAGATGTCGTCCACCGGGCCCTGCTCCATGACCCGGCCGAGATACATCACCACGACATAGCTTGCCATCTGCGCGATCACGCCGAGATCGTGGGTGATGAAGATGATGGCGGTGTTGTATTTCTGCTTGAGGTCGCGCAGCAGCGCCAAGACCTGCGCCTGCGTCGTGACGTCGATCGCCGTGGTGGGTTCGTCGGCGATCAGAAGGCGCGGCTTGCAGGACAGCGCCATGGCGATCATCGCGCGCTGGCGCAGCCCGCCCGATAGCTGCCAGGAATAGGCGTCCACCCGCTGCTCCGGCATGGAG
>CAINEA010000592.1 GCA_903847525.1 uncultured Acetobacteraceae bacterium
AGGTCGAGACTCGCTGGTCCGGCTATTTTGGCGGATTCGACTTTGGGATGTTCGACACCGGAGCCCCGGGTCGCCTTCCCGTAATCGGCCGGCGCATACAGACGATGCTCAATTTTGGGTTTCGAATGGTCCCGCCACCGGAACTTTCCTCGACGAGTCCGTACTTACTCTTTACCGGCCGAAAGATATCTGGCTAGTTCTCTGACCGCTTACTGGATATCCATTCATGGCCGAATGCCTTCCGGGTTGCTTTACGGTCGAACTTCCAGGTGATTCGGGTTCGGCGGCGGATGACGTCCCGATTCCAGGGGGGGACTTCGCTGCGCAGTTTCTTCAGGCTGGGATTCTCCGGATGTGAAGACATTGCCGGGCCAGGAGTCCGATCTCAATTTCGGTCTGGAAGTCTATCGAGCGGTCACAGAACCAGACTGTTGGTGGGGGCGATTTCGCTCAGGTTAGCTTCAGTGCGAATCCGCTCTGACCCTGTCTCTGTCCCTCAGTCGCATGAATGGCAGCTCTACACAGTAATACGAGGCCACGGAAATCAATATTGCGGGCAAGACGGACAGGAAGATCCTGGGATGCTTATCGGGAGTGAGGTAGCGCACTCCGAACAGGCGTCCACTGAATCCGGAGAGGGTGATTCTGTGGGCTTCCGTCAGAACGAGAGCATGGTAAAGATAGAGAGCATAGGAAATCCTGGCGACGAAACGCAGCGCCGGATGGGCCAGAAACCGCCAATACAGGGGGCCGAAGCAAACAATTTGAATCAGCAGCGCCGCGATAAGAACGGGCTGTGCCGAGAAAGCCGTCATTGACAACCAGGGGTGTGCTTTGATTTGTGAATCGAAACCTGCAAGAACAAGTAACGACAGCAGCGGCCCGAGTACCTGCCACGGAGACCGAATGCAGGATGTCACGAACCGGGCCGTCTGCCTGTCCGCGGCTGCATCGGCCGAAAGAATAGCCAGAAGAGATCCGACCATCAGTGCGTCGATTCGGGTGTCGAAGGCGTTGTAGATATGACCGTAAGGGACACCAAGACCGGCGTGAAGGACGGCCCGGTATATCCAGATACCTCCGATAAAGGCCGCCACCACACGCCATGGTTTTCTGCCGGAACGGAGCAGCCAGAAAAGAGCCGCTGGCCAAAGAAGATAGAACTTCTCTTCGATGGCCAACGACCACGCGATGGGCAAAAACTGAATCGTCTCCGGTCCTGCGATCGCCCGAGCGTAATCCGTCATGTAAAAAAACGTCGCCCAGGGCTCCCACCATCTGACTGCGACTCCGTGGTATCGGACCAGCAGCAATTCCAGACACCAGCAAACGTAAAACGTGGGGAAAATCCGAAACGCTCTTCTCCTGTAGAACTCACGGAGAGAGATTTTCCCGGTGGTCGCGTATTCCCGCAGCAGGATGCCAGTAATCAGGAATCCACTTAGAACAAAAAACAACATCACTCCCAGCTCTCCGGCTGAACTGGGTAATAAGGAGAAGTGGAACAGTATGACCAGCGTTACCGCAACGGCCCGCGCCGCATCCAGACCCGGTATAACGCGGGCGTTGAGCGAGGACCGCAGCATGACATTCCTCGAAAGCGCTTCTGTCGCTACCTCGGGAATTGATGCCGCCATTTAGCTGTTACCTGATCTATGCACGGCAGGAGGCCTTGTGCCGAAGCTGACCTGAAACCCAACCATTTGGGGACCCCGTTATCATTG
>CAINEA010000593.1 GCA_903847525.1 uncultured Acetobacteraceae bacterium
CATGACCCGCTGATCCTGGAGACCTTCCCGCGCTATCGGGGCCTGGAAGATGTGGTTCAGCTCGATTTGCCGCCCGCCATACCCATCGTCGTGTAATCTTTGCTTCCGTTTCGGCGCGCACGCGACCAATTTGGGCGCGTGCGCGCTCCCCTGCGAAAGCTCCTCCGCCTGCTGATTGCGATTCCCCTGGTTCTGATCCTGGCGCTGGCGGTATTCGTCGCCGGAATGCTGTGGTGGAGCCTGCCCGCCTCGCGCCAGACCCTGGCCATCGCCGGGCTGTCCGCCCCGGTGGATGTCGCGATCGACCAGGACGGGGTGCCCCGCATTCATGCCGCCACGGCACTGGATGGCGCCGCGGCGCTTGGCTTCCTGCATGCGCGCGACCGGATGTTCCAGATGGACCTGATGCGCCGCAACGCCTCCGGCCAACTCTCGGAACTCGCGGGTCCGGTCACGCTCAGGCTGGACCGCACGATGCGCGTTCTCGGCCTGCGCCGGGCGGCGGAGGCCGATCTCGCCAGCCTGCCGGCGGGCGCCATCGCCATGCTGGACGCCTATGCCAGCGGCGTGAATGCCTGGATCGGGGCGCGCGGACGCTTCAGTGCGCCGGAGTTCATCCTGTTCGGCGCTCCCGCCCCCTGGACCAAGGTGGACAGCCTGCTTTGGGGCAAGACCATGGGCCTGTGGCTGTCGTCGAACTGGCGTACCAAGATCTCCCGAACGTCGCTGTCCGGCAAGCTCGATCCGCGCATCGTCGAGGAGCTCTGGCCGCCCGATGTCACCGACGGCAAGCCCTATGCCTCCATCCCACCCGATGCGCGCACGGCCAAGGCCGCCGAACGTCTGGCGGCGGTCCTGCCCGCCTTTCCCGGGCCCTTCACCCAGCCCGGCAGCGCTTCCAACGAATGGGCGGTGGATGGCGCCCATAGCGTCACAGGCGCGCCGTTGCTGGCCGGTGACCCGCATCTGGCGTTTGGAAAACCCGGAATCTGGTACCTGGCCCGGATCGAGACCGCGGACGGCATCCTCGCCGGCGCCACCGCGCCAGGCGTGCCGTTCCTGGTGATTGGCCATAACGGCCATATCGCCTGGACCTTCACCACCACGGGCGCCGACGTGCAGGACGTGTTCATCGAAACCCCGGCCAACACGCCGGGCGGCGACGCCGGTTACCTGACCCCGGACGGCCCACGCCCTTTCGTGATACACGAAGAGCGCATCCGCATCCGCGGCCAGCCAGACGAAGTTCTGCGCGTGCGCGAAACCCGGCACGGCCCGGTGATCTCCGACCTCACGGACCCGGACGGGCCACTGCTCACCGTGACGATGGGCAACCTCGCCCCTGGCGATACCGCCGCCGCCGGGCTGGCGGCATTGAACCAGGCCAAGGACATCAACGAAGCCGCGCGAGCCGCCGGCCTGATCAGCGCCCCGGCGCAGAACCTGCTGGTCGCCGACCACGCGCGCATCGCGCTGTATGTCACCGGCCGCGTTCCGGTGCGCCGCAACCCGAGCGGCCGCGCCCCGGTTCCCGGGGCGGACGGTGCGCATGACTGGTTCGGCATGGCCTCCGGCGCCCAGTTGCCACGCTATATCGCTCCCACCAGCGGCCGGCTGGTCAACGCCAATGAGCG
>CAINEA010000594.1 GCA_903847525.1 uncultured Acetobacteraceae bacterium
CCGCTGTTCCTGATCCCGCCGATCATCGCGGTGCTGATACCGGTCGGGCTGATCCTGAAGGAGCCCAATCTGGGCACCGCGGTCATCACGATGCTGGTCGGCGGCGTGGTGTTCTTCGCCGCGGGCGTGCGGATTTGGAAATTCCTGCTGATCCTGGCGCCGCTGCCGTTCGCCGTGCAGTTCGCCATCGGCCATTTGCACGACTACCAGCGCGCCCGCATCGACACCTTCATGAACCCCGAGAGCGATCCGCTGGGCGCTGGTTACAACATCATCCAGTCGAAGATCGCGCTGGGGGCCGGCGGCATGTGGGGCAAGGGCTTCCTGCAGGGCACCCAAGGCCATTTGAATTTCCTGCCGGAAAAGCAGACCGACTTCATCTTCACCATGATCGGCGAGGAGTTCGGCCTGGTCGGCGGGCTGGTCGCCATGGGCCTGCTGGCGCTGATCGTGCTGGGCGGCATGGCGATCGCGCTGAACTGCCGCCACCAGTTCGGCCGGTTGGTGGCGCTGGGCATCTCGTTCAATTTCTTCATGTATGTGTTCGTCAACATCGCCATGGTCATGGGGGTCATTCCGGTCGGCGGCGTGCCGCTGCCGATGGTGTCGCATGGCGGTTCGGCGATGCTGACGGTGATGGTCGGGTTTGGGATCCTGATGTCCGTGCACGTCCATCGAGACGTCGAGTTCGGTAACCGGAACGACGATCTGTAGTTCCGTGCTGCTGTCTCCGGGTCTGCTGGCCGCCTATCGGGCGACGTCCTACCGGGCGTGCGGGGTGGAGGTGCGGATTGGCCGGCGGGTGACCGGGCTGGCCCGGCCGGCGGTTTTCCTGACTGCCTGGAACCCGCATTCCCGTCGGATGCCCGCGGGCTGGAACCGGCGCGTACAGGCGCGGCTACGCGCTAGTCTGGCCGCCTGTCCGGAGCTTCATGAAGCGGAGGGATCGCTGCGCCGCTGGCGCGAGGAGATGCTGCTGGCCGCCATTTCCCCGGCCCGTGCCGCAGTCCTGGCCCGCCGCTTCCGCCAGCACGCGATTGTTGTTGCTATGCCGGGAAGACCGGCAAAGCTTGTATTGACTTGACGGATGCGGGTCTGGGCGCGCTGCGCCCAGCGGGTCCGGGCAGAGCCCGGCGCTTACCCTGCCTTCGTCGGAATCTGATTGAACGCCATCCCCTTATCCGCCCGAATATCGGCCGGCAGCCCGAGGACCCGTTCGGCGATGATGTTGCGCAGGATCTCGTCCGTCCCGCCTTCGATCCGCACCGCCGGAGACCGCAGCAGGACCGCCTGAAACCGTCCCGCCGCCTCCGCCAGTGCCGGATCGGCCAGGATGCCCGCCTCGCCCTGCAAATCCAAAGCAGCCATGGCGATTTCCTGCAGCATCGAGCCGGACACCAGCTTGCCGATCGAGTTCTCCGGCCCCGGCAGTTCCCCCTTCGACAGCGCGGAAATGGCTCGATAGGACGTATATTTAAGCCCGCTCGCCCGCGCCGCCCAGGTTGCCAGTTTCGAGCGCACCGCCCGGTCCTGCACCGCCGGGCGGTCATCGATCTCAATCCGCGCGCAGAAATCGAGCATCTCCGGAAAGCCGGTGACGGCGCGCGCGCCGATCGAGGCGCGTTCGTTCATCAGCGTGGTCAGCGACACCTTCCAGCCCTGGCCGACGGCACCGAGGCGCTGGCTGTCGGGGATGCGGACATCGGTGAAGAACACCTCGTTGAAGTCGGACTGGCCGTTGGCCTGCTTGATGGGCCGGATTTCGACGCCCGGCGATTTCATGTCCAGGAAGAACATGGTCAGCCCGGCATGTTTGGGCACGTTCGGGTCGGTGCGCAGGATCAGCAGGCCCCAATCGGCCAGGTGTGCCACGCTAGTCCAGATCTTCTGACCATTGACGATCCAGTCGTCGCCATCGCGTTCCGCCCGCGTGCGCAGTCCGGCGACGTCCGACCCGCCGGAGGGTTCAGAGAACAGCTGGCACCAGTTCTCCTCGCCGGCGGCGAGTTTCGGTAACAGCCGGCGCTTCTGCTCCTCGCTGGCCCAGGCCATGACGGTGGGGCCGCACATGCCGTGGCCGATGCCGAACAGGGCGGAGAGCTTGCCGTAGACCCCTTCTTCCTGCTGCCAGATCACCCGCTCGATCGGCGTGGCGCCGCGGCCGCCATATTCCACCGGCCAATGCAGGCAGGCCCATTTGGACTCGTATTTCTGCATCTGCCAGGCGCGCGAGGCTTGCGTGGCGTCCACGGATTTCAGTTGCAGGCGGCCGAACGGGGCTTCCTCCAGTTCCTGGCGCAGGTGTTTCGGGGCGTTGGCCTCCAGCCAGCCGCGGGCCGTCTGGCGGAACGTGGCCTCCTCGGCGCTGTCATCGAAGTTCATGTCCGGTATCTCCGTTCAGGCCGCGTTCTTATTCAGCAGGCTGTCCACCAGCCGGTCTTCCCAGTTCGACAGGCTGCCGAGCGACAGGGCCAGCAGGTTGGAACGGCGGTAGTAAAGATGGCAGTCGAACTGCCAGGTGAAACCCATGCCGCCATGCACCTGGATGTTGTTCTTGGCGCAGAGCTGAAAGGCCTGGGTGGCGCTGACCCGGGCGGTGGCGGCGGCCTCGGCCAGCTCGGCATCGTTGGTCGACAGCGCCCAGGCGGCCCAATACGCGTTCGATCGGGCCAGCGCACCGGCGACGTACATGTCGGCCAGCATGTGCTTGATCGCCTGGAAGGAGCCGATCTGGCGCCCGAAGGCGAAGCGTTCCAGGGCGTAGTCGCGCGCCATCTCAAGCGCCCGATCGGCGCCGCCGAGCTGCTCGAAGGCGGTCAGCACGGCGGCGCGGTTCAGCACTTCCCCGATGATGCCGTCCCCTTCGCGGGCCGCGCCGAGCGGTTCGGCGGGGGCGGACTCGAAGCGGATCGTGGCGTGGTCGCGAGTGGGGTCGATGGTGGTGACGGTTTCCCGTGTCACGCCGGGGCCGGCGAGATCAACGACATGCAGGCTCAGACCGTCCCCGGCGCGCGCGGCGACAATGGCGAAATCGGCGATGCCCCCATCGGGCACCGGGGTCTTGGTGCCGGTCAGGACTCCGCCGGTTACCTGCGTTTCGATGCTGCGGGGCGTGACCGCACCGGCGCGCTCGGCATAGGCGAAGGTGCCAATCTTTTCCCCCGAGGCCAGCTTCGGCAGGTATCGCCGCTTCTGTGCCTCGCTGCCGGCCGCCATCAGCAGTTCGGCCGCCAGATAGATCGAGGAAGATACCGGCACCGCTGCCAGCGAGCGCCCGAGTTCCTCGGCGATCACGCATTGCTCCAGATGGCCGATGCCCAGCCCGCCATATTCCTCGGGAATGGCGGTGCCGAGCCAACCAAGCTCGGCCATGCCGCGCCAGACAGCTTGGTCGAAGCGAGCCTGGCCTTCCAGCACGACACGGACCGCGGCGGGCGGACTCTTGTCGGCGAAGAACCGGCGGGCCTGGTCCTTGAGCTGCTTCTGATCTTCGGAGAAATCGAGATTCATGGTTCCGCCCCCAGGGTCTGGCTTAACGCCTACCGTTGGGTAGGTTTTCGCATCATCGTGTTCGCGCGTGCAAGGTATCGTGGTGGCGTGTGCAAGGCGAGCGCGGGCGTGGGCAATCCTGGCTTGAACCGGTTTCGCTTGGATCGGGCTGCGGCCTGTCCTATGCCTGTTGCAACAACTCGGTAGCGAGGCCTTGCGATGGGAACGTCACGTCAAACACTGATCCTGCTTATCGGGCTTTCGGTGTTGGCCGGCGGGGGATGGATGAGCCCCACCGCGGTCGCTGGCCCGGCGCTGGAATTCCAGACCCTGCCGGCAGGCAGCGTTGTCAGCGTACTTGGGCAGCGCGTATTCGATGCCGGTGGCGACGAGATCGGCCTGCTGGTGGATGTGCTGGTGGATGTAGACGGCCAGCCGAAGGCCGGGGTGATCGATGTTGGGGGCTTCATGGGGATCGGCACGCGGCGGGTCGCGATCGCCTGGAAGTTGCTGCGTTTCAGCAACAAGGGCGGCGATGTCAGGATTATCGAGGATCTGACCCACGACGAAACGGCGGCCGCACCGGAATATCGCGGCGCGGACGGTGCCATGATCGTTGGCGGGCGAATGTCGGCGCGCCCCTGATGGCGCCGTCGCCCGGGACAAGCCAGGCTTCTGCCGGGGCGCGCGACCGCGGGCTTGATCTGCTGAACCTGTTGCTCGCGGGCTCGGGCTCCGCCTACGGCGCGTTCATTCCGGTCTATCTGGCCAGCCAGGCCTGGACGCAGACGCATATCGGAATGGTGCTGACCGTAGGCACGGTGGTTTCCATGTTGTGCCAGGTGCCGGCGGGCATGATCGTGGATGCGATGGGAAGCCGCAGGCGGCGGATCCTCGCTCTCGCCATTCTGGCCAGTTGCGTGACACCGCTGCTGTTCGCCTGGCAGCCCCGTAACCTGCCCATCCTTATCGCGATGGTGCTGCAGGCGGTGGCCGGCAGCCTGCTGTCGCCGGCGATCGCCGCGGTCAGCCTGGCGGTGACCGGCCGGGAGGATTTCGGCGAGCGACTCGGCCGGAACTCCCGTTACGGATCGATCGGCGCCGGGCTTGGCGCCGTGGTGATGGGCGCCTGCGTCTATTCCGGTTCCCAGCGCCTCGTGTTCCTGGTCGCGGCCCTGATGATCGCGCCGGCGCTGTGGGCGTTGTTCCAGATCGCGCCGGATCGGATGGAGCCCGTGGCCGCGGACACGGGGACAGCGGAAAAACCATCGGGTCTGCTGGCACCGTTGGCGCTGCTGCGCGACCGGCGCCTGCTGATATTCGCGCTGTGCGTGGCGCTGTTTCAGGTCTCCAGCATCGCGGTGATGCAACTGGCGGCGGTAGAGGTTACTGCCCGGCTGGGCTCGCGTTCCGGGGTGGTGATCGCGGCCTTCCTGTTGGTGCCGCAGGTGATCGTGGCGTGGCTATCGCCCGGTATCGGGCGCTTTGCCGAGCGGTATGGCCGGCGCAGGGTGCTGCTGTTCGGCTTTCGGACGGTGCCGTTGCGCGGCGTGCTGTTCGCGGTGGTCCGCAACCCGTACGCGCTGGTGCCGGTGCAGGTGCTGGAAGGCGTGGGCGGCGGCATTTTCGGC
>CAINEA010000595.1 GCA_903847525.1 uncultured Acetobacteraceae bacterium
CTTCAAAAATACATAAACCACTGACAGGCAACAAGAATTCTCAGACCATACCTTGCGTTCCTGGCTACACTGCGAGGTCCAGCAACTCGAACGCCCGCCGCTGCACCGAGGTTGGGCGGGTCAGGACGGTCAACGGACGATCTGGCGTGATCGCCACCACGATGGTGTTTCGGGCCAGTGTCGCGAGATCGGCGAGCAGTGTGTGGAAGCTGTGCACCGGTAGGCCGTCCGGGGTGAGACCGGTGGTTTGCTTGCGGATTGCCGCTGGCGAGCGTTGGGCCTTGGCCACGGGGCTGTTTCGCGCGGCCTCGGCGGCCTCTTTATCGGCGTCGTCGAACAGCAGCGGCGCGAGCGCCCGGCGCATGTGCCATTCGAGATAATAGGCCAACATGCACAGGAAGACGTGCGCTCGGACCCGGCCCTCCAGCCAGTGACGCACCGGGCGGACCTGGAGATCGACGGTTTTGATGCAGCGGAAGGCGCGCTCCACCCGGGACAGGGATTTGTAGCTGCGCACGGTGGCCGCGTCGTCCATGACCTCGGGGCCGAGGCTGGTGCGCACGATATAGATGCCATCCGTGGCGGCCTCGGCTTCGATCGTGGCGGTTTTGCGCGCGAAGGCGAAGCTCGTATCGGTGATGGTCAGATCGAAATGTTTGCGCATTTTATGCTTGTCGATCACGCCGCCCACGGCCAGCGCGATGTCCGTGGCGCCACGCAGTGGCTGGCGCTGGCGCGCGGTGGCGGTCTTGATGCGTGCCAGATCGCGTTCGGTGGCCGCCAGCAGTTCCTCGCGCTTGTGGGCGCGCTTGGCGGCGAGATCGCGATTGCGCCAGACGATGAGACGCTCGCCCGGGAAGTCCGGGCTGGTGATGCTCGCCATGTCGCGCTCGTCGAACAGGGACAACTGCAAGGCGCCGCCTTTCACCAGCTCCTTGATCGCCGGGGCACGCAACGCGGTGATCCAATCGAGCCCGGCGGTTTTGACGTCTTCGGTCAGTCGGGCCTCGGTGATCATGCCACGATCGCCCACCAGCACCACGTGATCGAGCCCGAAGCGCTGTTTCAGCTTCGCGATCTGCGCGGCGAGCGTCTTCGGGTCGCCGGTATTGCCGTCGAACACCTCGATGGCGACCGGGCAGCCGTCGGGCGCGCAGAGCAGGCCGTAAACGATTTGCAGGGTGCCCTTGCGTCCGTCCCGGCTGTAACCGCGATGGGCGAGCGGGCAGTGGGTCCCTTCCATGTAGCTGGAGGAGAGGTCGTAAAGCACCAGCGTGCCGCGTTGCAGATGCCGCTTGGCCAGAGCCGTCTCGATGGCGGATTGGCGTTCGCCCAGCCAGTCGAGCGCGGTGTAAAGCTCGTCCTCATCGACCAAGCCCAGATTGAGCAGCGTGCCCAGGCTGGAGGTCGCGGTCTCGGGGGACAGCGCCCGGGCGGCGGCCAGTTTTGAGCCGGGATCGATGATCCGCGCGGCGATCATGGCCAGGACGAGATCGCGGCATCGGTTGCCCTCGGGGCCGATGATGGTGTCGAGGCCGATTTTCCGCGCGGTGCCGAGGATGGCGGCGGCATGGCCATGCGGCAGGGAGCGTGTGACGGTGAAGGCCTCGCGGTCGGGCGCGATGACGGTGCCGCCTTTGAGCACGCCGCGCAGGCCCTCGATGTGGGCGGGTGCCCAATCGGAGAGGTTGCAGAGCGTGCGTTTCCGGACCTTGCCGCCCTCACGGTAACTTTCGCGGAGCAGGACGGCTGGGGGTGAGTTCCGGTTGGGGACGGATTCGATATACATGGGAGGGTATCATGCACATATGGCCTCCCCGTACAAGTCTAAAGAATGATATTACATGGCTACGTTTGAGAGGGGTTCCACGCGATGATTCGAGTCTTTTCAGGGACTTGATGTAACGCGAAGACGGAAGCTCGGC
>CAINEA010000596.1 GCA_903847525.1 uncultured Acetobacteraceae bacterium
CAGCCAGGTCTCGGTTGGCGCCTGTGGTCCGGCGCGAAGCTGCAGGGTGTCCTCGTTCAGGAGGATCATCGAAATGGCGGTACCGGCGCCAGGCTCGCCCGCCGGGACGACATAGGCAAAGGCGTGGCGGGAATAGTCACCTTGGGTCTTGGAACCGGCGGCGGTGGTGATGTTGGCGCCATGGATGCTCAGGCGCCGGCTGCTGTCGTGACACCAGGTGCCGTCGATGGCGTCTGCCCGTGCCGGGTTCGCGGCCAACAGCGCGAATCCGACGACAATCCCAAAGAAAGTGAAGCGCATCGCCCGTCCCCTCTGGTTCCATTACATGGCCGGACGCTGGCACGGATTGGGTCGGAAGGGAATCTCGAACCAGAGCTCAATCAGCTCTGTTTCTGCCCGATCCTCGGTTCGGTGCCGTCGAGCAGGCGGGCGATATTGGCCTGGTGACGGATGAAGATCAGCGCGGCGACGGCGAGAGCCAGCAAGGCGGTGTCGCGGCCGGCGATGACCCAGGCGAGGATCGGCGCCAGCGCGAAAGAGGCCAAAGCTGCGGCCGAGGAAATCCTTGCCAGCTTCGCCATGACCAGCCAGACCGCACCGGCGAGCAGGCCGGCCGGCCAGGACGCGGCGATCAATACGCCGTAGCCTGTGGCGACCCCCTTGCCGCCCTTGAAGCCGAGCCAGACCGGAAACAGGTGGCCAAGCACCGCTGCCAGGCCGGCCAGCAACGCAGCGGGTTCGCTGGCGAAGTGACGGGCCAGCAGCACGGCGGCGGCGCCCTTGGCGCCATCCAGCAACAGCGTAGCGGCGGCCAGTTTCTTGTTGCCGGTGCGCAGCACATTGGTGGCGCCGATATTGCCGGAGCCGATCTTGCGCACGTCTCCCAGCCCGGCGGCACGGGTCAGGATCAGGCCGAAGGGAATGGAACCCAGCAGATAGCCGAGCCCGATCCAGGGCAGCAGGCTCACCCGAATACCCGCTTGCCGGATTTCCAGGTGCCAAGCACCCGGCCTTCCAGGGCGCGTCCGTCGAAGGGCGTGTTCTGCGCCTTGCCGGGAAGGCTGCCGGCCTCGACCTGCCAGATCGTGTCGGGGTGAAACAGGCACAGATCGGCCGGGGCACCCTTGGTTAGGGTGCCGGCATCGCTGCCGAGCAGCCGGGCAGGGCGGGCGGTGAGCAGGTCGAGCGCCTGGACCATGCCCAGCGCGCCGCCATGCACCTGCGCGAGGGTGACGCCGAGCAAGGTGGCCAGGCCGACTCCGCCCGGTGAGGCAAGCGCGAAGGGCAGGCGCTTGTCGTCCGCGTCGCGCGGCTGGTGGTCGGAGGCGATGGCGTCGATCGTGCCGTCCGCCAGGGCGGCCAGAACCGCCTCGCGGTCCGCCTCGGTGCGCAGCGGCGGCGACAGCTTGGCGTAGGTACGGAATTCACCGATCGCGGTTTCGTTCAGGTCGAAATAGGGCGGCGCGGTGTCGCAGGTGATCTTCTGCCCGGTTTCCTTGGCGCGGCGGATTAGCGCCAGGCCCTCGGCGGTGGACACATGGGCGAAGTGAACCGCACCGCCGGTAAGCTCGGCCAGGCGGATGTCGCGCGCGATCAGGATCGCCTCGGCGGCGGCCGGGATGCCCGGCAGGCCAAGCCGGGTCGCCTGCGCGCCCTCCGTGGCGGTGCCGCCATTGGCAAGCGAAGGGTCTTCCGGATGCTGCACGATCATCGCGCCGAATCCGCGGGCGTAGGAAAGCGCCAGGCGCATCAGCCGTGAAGAGCCGATCGCTCGGGACCCGTCGGTGAACGCAACCGCGCCGGCTTCGCGCAGCAGGCCAAGCTCAGCCATCTCCTCGCCCTTGCAGCCGCGGGTCACGGCCCCGTAGGGCAGGATGGTCAGGCTGGCGGTTTCCTCGCCGCGGGCGCGCAGCAGGCGGACCAAGGCGGGGTCGTCGATCGCCGGCATCGTGTCGGGCAGCGCCGCCAGCGTGGTAATGCCGCCCGCGGCGGCGGCGGCGGCCGCGGACGCGATGGTCTCGCGGTACTCGTAGCCAGGCTCGCCCAGGGCCGCCCGCATATCCACCAGACCCGGGCAGAGGATGGCACCCTCGGCGGAGATTTTCTCCGCATCCTCGGGAATGCCGATCGTCGGGCCGAGATCGGCGATACGGCCGTCACGGACCAGCAGATTGCCCTGCTGGTCGAGGCCGCGCACGGGATCGATGATCCGGACATCGTGAAACAGCAGGTCAGCGCTCATTGCGGCCCCGGCTTGGGGTGCGCGATAGCACATCGAGCACGGCCATGCGCACGGCGACACCCATCTCGACCTGTTCCTTGATCACGGATCGGGCCGGATCGTCGGCAACCGCGCTGTCGATCTCCACGCCGCGGTTCATCGGGCCTGGGTGCATCACCAGGGCATCCGGCTTGGCGAAGGCGAGTTTTTCCGCATCCAGCCCCCAGAAGCGGAAGAATTCGCGGGCAGAGGGAACCAGCGAACGCGTCATGCGCTCGCGCTGCAGGCGCAGCATCATCACGATATCCGCGCCGGCGAGGCCTGCGCGCATGTCGTGGAAGATATCCACACCGAGGCGATCCGCTTCGGCGGGAATAAGGGTGGGTGGTCCGATGACGCGGACGCGCGAACCCATGGTGGTCAGCAGATGGATGTTGGAACGCGCGACGCGGGAATGGCCGATATCGCCGCAGATGGCGACGGTCAGCCCCTCCAGCCGCCCCTTTCGGCGGCGGATCGTCAGCGCGTCGAGCAGAGCCTGGGTGGGATGTTCGTGGGTGCCGTCGCCGGCATTGATGACGGCGGCGTCGACCTTCTGCGCCAGCAGATTGGGCGCGCCGGACTGGTCGTGGCGGACCACCAGCAGGTCGCATTGCATGGCATTCAGGGTGGCGGCCGTATCGAGCAGCGTTTCGCCCTTGTTCACCGAGGACGTGGAGACGGACATGTTGATCACGTCCGCACCCAGGCGCTTGCCGGCCAGCTCGAAGCTGGTGCGGGTGCGGGTGCTGTCCTCGAAGAACAGGTTAATCAGCGTCTTTCCGCGCAGCAGATCGCGCTGGGTCTTGCCGGAGCGGTTCAACAGCACGTAGCTCTCGGCGAGATCGAGCAATTGGGCGATGGCGGGCGGGTGAAGCCCCTCGATCGCGAGTAGATGGCGTTCCGGATATTGCACGGAGATGGTGGTCGCAGATCGAGGGCAGTGGCGTCAAGCCGGGGGCTGGAACGGAAAGACCTGTGGCACGGAACCGAACGCGGGAGAGGCTTATGCGGCCCGACCGAGTGCGCCTGAGCAGGCGCCATCGACGGGGTAGTACATCTCGCCCCGGAGCTGGACCTCCACCGTGCGGGTATTGGCCG
>CAINEA010000597.1 GCA_903847525.1 uncultured Acetobacteraceae bacterium
CCGGCGGCAAGCACGGCTTCTCCCCTTCGGCCGCTATCGGCGACGAGGTGCACGAATGGACCGATGGAGGTGATCTTGCCGTCGTCGTCCATATAGGCTCCGGCGCCCGCCGCCAGCCGCTGGAGATATTCATTACTACGGCTGGCGTCACCGGCGTCGGCTATGCCTGGGAAATGCACGAACTGGCCGTCGCCGTCGAAAAGGGTGACGTGATCGACCCATCGTTTCTGCCGGTCCTGTTCGCCATGCCGGAAGAAATGGACTGGCGCACCGAGGCCGCCTGGCGCGCTGCCAACCCGAATTTCGGTGTTTCGCCCAAAGCGCAGTACATCGCCCGCGAAGCCGAGAAGGCCGCCCGCTCCCCGCTGGCGGAAAACAACTTCAAGCGCTTCCACCTGAACATGTGGACGGAGCAGATCACCCGCTGGCTGCCGATGGAATCGTCCGAATACGGCGGTGGCTGGAACGACTGCACCCGGGATCCCGCCGACAAGTTCCTCTGGCAGAAACTGTTCGATGAGCTGGCCGGCGAGGAATGCTGGGGCGGCCTCGATCTGTCCCTCACGAACGACCTAACCAGCGTCTGCTGGCACTTCAAGCCGACGCCGACCCGCCCGCGCCAGACCTTCCTCTGGCGCTTCTGGCTCCCGGAAGCCGCCGTCGCCAAGGCAGCGCTACCTCGCCGCAAGCGCTACGAACAATTTGCGGACATGGGCGCGCTGACCGTCACCGGCGGCAACGTAACCGATTTCGGCCTGGTGCGGGCCCAGATCGTCGCCGACGCCAAAGCCTTCGACGTGCGCTGGCTCGGGATCGACCGCTACAACGCCGCCCAGCTCGCCACCGAGCTGAAGGACCAGGACGGCATCGAGGTCCAGTATTTCGGCCAGGGCTTCCTGTCCATGAGTTCGCCCACCCAATCGTTCGAGCGCCTGGTCACCGCGCCTGGTGAGATGGAACACGGCAACAACCCCGTCGCCGCCTGGATGGCCCGCAATGCCGTCGTCGATCGGGATGCCGCCGGCAACATCAAGCCCACCAAGGCCAAGGCCAGCGACAAGATCGACGGCATCGTGGCGGCCATCATGGCGCATGGCGGCAGCATCGTCGCCACCGATGAAACCATTTTCCAGGGGTTCGAGGTTCTATGAAATTCCGATCCTGGGGAGCTGGCAGGGAACCAACGATGGCGGTGCAGAACACCACCACGGTGCTCTCATCCGACCCATCCATTCAGGAATTCTTCGGCACCGTGCCATCGTCCACTGGCGTGGCGGTCAATGAACTGTCCGCCATGCGTGTCGCCGCGGTCTATGCCTGCGTGCGCATCATCGCCGGCGCCATCGCATCCCTGCCGCTCGATATTTATCGCCGTGAACCGAACGGCCAGCGGAAGAAGGTCAACGAAGCGGACAGCCTCTGGTGGCTGCTGAACGAAGAACCGCAGGCCCGCTGGACAGCATCGTCCATGTGGAAGTGGCTGATCAAATCGGAGCTGCTGCGCGGTGACGGCTTTGCCCGAATCATCCGTGCGCCGAACGGCACGCCGATCGAGCTGCAGCCGATCCGCGCGCTGGGCACATATGTAAAGCTGACCAACAACCGCCTCACCTATTTCTACCTGGACGACTACGGCGAGCCACGCGGCTGCGACCAGGAAGACATGTTGCATATTCCCGGCTTCGGCTTTGATGGCCTGCGGGGCATGTCGGCCATCCAGTGGGGTGCCAAAAGCGGTATCGGCATCGCCATTGCCACAGACGAATTCTCCGGTCGGTTCTTCGGTTCCGGCGCCATGGTCCGCCATGTGATCAAAGCGCCCGGCAAGATGAACGAAGGTCAGCGCGATGCCCTGCGCGAGGCGTGGGTGGAGCGCCATACCGGCCTGGAAAACGCCTACCGACCGCTGGTCCTGACCGAGGGCCTGGACATTTCCGAGCTGTCCCTGTCGGCGGAAGACAGCCAGCTGCTGGAGGCCCGGAAGTTCCAGGTGATCGATATCTGCCGGGCCTTTGGCGTGCCGCCCTTCATGGTCGGCGAAACCGAAAAAACGACCAGTTTCGGCGCCGGAGTGGAGCATCTTTCACTCGGTTTCATCAAATACACGCTGCAAGATCGCCTGACATCGATCGAACAGGAACTGAACCGCAAGCTGTTCCGCACAGCCTCGCGGTTCGTGAAGTTCAACGTCGACGAGCTGCTCCGCGGCGATGCCGCCACCCGCGCCACGTTCCTGCGCCAGATGGTCGGCGGATCCCAGGGCCCCGGCATCATCAGCCAGAACGAAGCCCGCCTGTCCGAAGGCTACATCGCGATTCCCGGCGCCGATTCTCTCTATGACCCGACCACCGCGAAAGGCACCCCTGCCAATGCTCCGGCCTAAGAACCGCCTGCAACAGCTGATCGCTGAAAACACGGCCGGCGGCGATCGCCGTGGCTTGTCCATCCGCCAGCAGGGCGAGGGCGGCGTGGAGATCCTGGTCTATGACGTGATCGATCCCTGGTATGGCGTGTCCGCCAAAGGGTTCTCCGATGCCATCGCCAATATCGGCACCACGCCGCTCACGGTCCGGCTGAACAGCCCGGGCGGGGACGTGTTCGAAGGCCGGGCCATCGCCTCGATGATCCGCGCCCTGCCGGGCCCCACCTGTTGCGTGATCGATGGCCTGGCCGCCTCGGCCGCCTCCACGATCGCGGTGGCGGCGAACACGCTGGAAATGGCAGTCGGGTCGTTCCTGATGGTGCACCAGTCCTGGGTGCTGACGATGGACAACGCCACCGGCCTGCGCTCGATGGCGGACCTGCTGGACAAGATCGACCAGTCGATCGCCGCCGACTACGCCGCCAAGTGCGGCTGCACCCAGGCTGAAGCCATCGCCTGGATGCAGGCGGAAACCTGGTTCACGGCGGAAGAGGCGCTGGCCTGCAAGCTCTGCGATGCCATCGATTCAGCCGCCGAAGACGCGGCCGAGGGCGCCAGCGAAATGCATAACTTCAACCTCAGCGCCTTCGACCGAGTGCCGAAAGCCCTGATCGCGCCCAAACCCAAGCGAAACACCGCCCCCGATGCGGAAGCCATCCGCGCGCAAGCCGCGCGGCGCCTGCGCCTACTCGACCACGCGGCCTGATACCGGCCAACCCACAACCCTCCGGCCGTAGGCGCGGAGCTACAGGAGACAACCAGACTATGTTCAACCTTCAGGAAGCGCGTGAGCGCCGCAACGTTCGCGCCGGCGAGGCCCGCAAGCTGCTGGACGAGCACCCCGCCGGCAAATGGGGCGCTGACCAGCAGGCCGAATTCGATCGCCTGGAAAACGAGATCGGTTCGATCGATCAGACCATCAGCAACCACCAGAAGCTGATGGATGCCGAGGCCGGCAAGATCTTCGACGGCAACAGCACCGAGCACTCGAAGAAGCTGGCCCGCGATCTGCCGGAGAACGATCCGCTGCGGATCTTCGATATCTGGACCCGCGAAGGCGAGCGCGCCATCACGGCCGAACAGTGGCAGGTCATCCGCAACACCATGTCGACCACCACCGGGTCGGAAGGTGGCTACAACGTTCCGTCGCTGATCGCCTCCCAGTTGATCGACTACATGAAGGCGTACGGCACCATGCGGAAGGTGGCCGATGTCCTGCAGACTGCCGACGGCAAGCCGCTGTCCTACCCCACCACGGACGGCACGGCCGAGGTCGGCGAGTGGATCGCCCAGAACACCACCGCCACGGCGGCCGATCCGGTGTTCGGCACCGTGTCGCTGAACGTGTTCAAAGCATCGTCCAAGATTGTCGCCGCGCCGGTCGAATTGTTGCAGGACAGCACGATCGACATGGAGGCATTCATCATGAAGCGCCTCGGCCAGCGCCTCGGCCGTATCGCCAACACCGGCTATACGATCGGCACCGGCACCACCCAGCCGGATGGCGTCGTGCCGAAGGCCGGCAGCGGCAAGGTCGGCACCACCGGCCAGACCCTGACGATCATCTTCGACGATCTGATCGACCTGGTGCACTCCGTCGATCCTGCCTATCGCGGGCCGAATGCTTCCTTCATGACCAACGATTCGCTGCTGAAGGTGTTGCGAAAGCTGAAAGACACCACCGGCCGTCCGCTCTGGACGCCGAGCTGGGATGGCGGCATTCAGGTCGGCACGAACCAGAGCGGCAGCAACAACGGCAACGGCGGGTTCTCCAGCCAGAATACCCCTGTCGTGTTCGATTACCTGCTCGGCTATCCGGTATGGGTGAACAACGACATCGCCGTTCCGGCCGCCAACGCCAAGACGCTGCTATTTGGGGATTTTAGCTACTACAAGATCCGCGATGCGATGGACGTGACGATGTTCCGTTTCACGGACAGCGCCTACGCCAAGCTCGGCCAGGTCGGTTTCCTGGCGTGGCTGCGAACCGGTGGCAACCTGATCGATGTGAACGCAGTCAAGTTCTACCAGCACTCCGCCACCTGATCCCGCGTCTGGCGCTATCCCGAAGCGCCAGACCGCCCTTTGCATTGGATGGAAAGCAGATCCCATGAAAGTCCGCATTCTCACGGCCACGCGCATCGATGGCGTGGACTACAAAGCCAACGACGTCGCCGAGCTGTCTTCGGAAGAAATCGCTGCGGCGAAGGACCAGGGCGTGGCTGACGATAACGAAGCCGCCGTCGCGTACGCCGAATCGCTGGCGCACGGCGAAGAGCCCGCCTGATCGGAAGCGCCGGCGATGCCGTCCATCCTCACCGAAACCATATCGCCGGTCACCACTGCCCTCACCACCTTGGCTAAGGCCAAGGAAGAGCTCGGCATAACCGATACGGCCTCGGATGCGCTGATCACTAAGCTGATCGACCGCGCATCTTCGGTGATCGCATCCTATTGCGATCGGGTGTTCGGCTACGCCGTGCTGACGGAACTGTTCCGCTACGCGCCGATCACCGGCTTCGCCCGGGCCAACTGGCGCACCCTGCGCCTGTCGCGCTGGCCGCTCGTCAGCCTGACCAGCGTCACGGATGGCGACGGCCTGGTCAGCCCCACGCTGTATGAAAGCGAAACTGGCCCGACCTATAGCTTCGTCCATAGGATCCTGAACAGCGAACGCAGTTTCTGGACCCAGCCGCCCTTCACCGTGGTCTATACGGCCGGCTGGAAGCTGCCCAACGACACCAGCCCCGACCTGCCGAACGATGTGGAAGAGGTCTGCCTGTCTATGGTGCGCTCCGCATGGTACCGCCGCCAAGGCGATCCGTCGGTCCAGATCGATCTGGTCGAAGGCGTAGGTAGAACCACGTATTTCCAGCGCAGCCTGTCCGGCATGGATCTGGATGACGGCCAGATGGACATCCTGCGGCCCTACGTGAACCAGCCCATCTGATGCAGACCGCCGACCAGATCGACAAGATCATTGCAGCCAAAGGCGAGCCGATCGTGCTCCGTCGGAAGGCTGTAGTTGCCGGCATCCAAACCTCGGTGACGGATCTATCCTTGATCGGCAAAGTAAACTATCTCACAGCCGCCCAGCTGATCGCCGGCGGCCCGGTAGTGCAGACGGACCGCGAAGTGCGGATCGGCACATCCACCATCCGCACCGCCAGTTGGCCTGCCCCGCCGCGCAAGGACGACCAGGTGCAGATCGGCGGCGCCTGGGCGATGGTGCTGTCGGTAAACGTGCTGCGCAGCCCCACCGAAACGCTCGGCTACGTTCTGCGGGTGCGCGGCTGATGTCATCCGATACCATCTACACCGCAGTGCACGATTACCTGTCCCTTCAATGGACATCTACGCCGATCGCCTGGGAAAACGAGGCGTTCACGCCGCCCATCGCCAACGACGGATCGCCGATGCCGTTCCTGATCGTGGAGATCGAGGGCACCGGCTATGACCAGATGTCGATTGGCTCCGGTGGGTCTGCTACCGAGCTATGGCGCGAAAGCGGCACGGTCTTCGGCCATGTGCTGGTCCCGGCCGGCACCGGCAGCACCGTCGCCCGGCAGCTCGCCACTGCGTTCATCACGCTGCTGCGCGGATTGCGTCTGCCGCCCAATGTCCGCTTTCAATCGATGTCGATCGGCGCCGGCCAGACCGGCAGCGAAAACGGGGCTCTGTGGGGCATGACCGCTTGGGCCGACTGGATACGCGACTAACGCGGGATTTCCGCACCCACTGACCTCAACAGGAGACTTCGACGATGGACAGCAACCGGGTCCGGCTTGCGCTGGTGCGCGAAACCTCGATCGGCACGCCGCCTGGCACGCCGCGCATGCGCACGATGCGTATCACGCGGGAGGGCTTGCAGTATGTCCCGAAATTCTTCAACTCCGGCGAGATCCGCGCGGACCGCATGTCCGCCGATCCGGCACTAATGAACAACGACAACTCTGGCTCGTTCGACTTCGAGGTCAGCTTCCCGACCGACGGCACGATGATTTCGGAAATATTCCAGTCGGCGATGCTGAACCTGTGGACCAATGCCCCGGTGCGCTACAACGATGGCACTGCCGCCAGCGTCATCACCGCCATCACGGTCACTACCAACATCGTCACCTTCAGCACCGGCACGGCCTTTGCCATCGGCCATTTGGTGCAGAACAGCGGCTTCGGCATCGCGGGCAACAATGGCCTGTTTCCGGTCACCACCGGCGGCGCCACCAGCTATACGTCCACCACCGCCGGCTTCACCACCGAAGCCACCCCACCGGCCCAGGCGCGGGCCAAGGTGGTCGGCTTCCAGGGCGTGGCCGGTGATATCACCGCCACCGCCTCTGGCCTGGCCGCCACCACGTTGAACTTCACCACGCTCGGCCTGCAGGTTGGCCAGTGGATCAAAATC
>CAINEA010000598.1 GCA_903847525.1 uncultured Acetobacteraceae bacterium
GACTACCACTTCGACCCGCAGACCAACGTGATCGACGTTCATGTCTCCCGGCTGCGGCAGAAGATCGATAAACCCTTTCCCGTGGCCCTGATCCAGACCGTCCGCAACGCCGGCTACATGTTGCGGGCCGATCCCGTGTGAAAGGCGTACTGGATTGAAGTCCGGCGGGGCGCAACCGGTTGGGGCGATCGCCGGGTTGCCTGAGCGTCTGAACTTCGGGGTTCGTTCGGCGGGGTTTCGCTTTGCTGCGCTCTATGCCGTTCTGATCTTGGTCAGTGTGGCGGCCCTGGCCCTGTTTCTGTGGTGGCAGACGGCCGGTGCGCTGGATCGGCAGGCCGAGACCGTGATCACCTTCGATGTCGATGACCTTCGTGCCCAGCTGGCTATCGGCGGTATCCCTTTGTTGGCGGAAACGATCGAGGAGCGAATCAAACAAAATCCGGAAAGCGACGCGGTGTACATGCTAACGGATCCCGTTGGTGACCGGCTTGCCGGGAACCTGACCCGCTGGCCCGCGGAGATCGTCCGGCGCGGATGGTATGATCTGACGGTGGAGCGTGGCGGGACCCCCCTCATCACCCGCGTTCAGGCATTGGCTTTGCCGGGTGGCAGCCGGTTGTTAGTGGGGCGAGATATCTCGATCCGCACCAAGATCAGCGAGTTGCTGACCCGCGCCCTGGTCTGGGGAACTGGCGTTGTGGTGGTGCTGGCGACTCTGGGGGCGTTGTTGGTGCGCAAGCTGTTTCGACGCATGATCGGCAATGTCTCCGCCACCGCAGCTGCAGTCAGCCGGGGCGATTTGACCCGGCGGGTCCAACTGTCCGGCCGGGGCGACGAGTTCGACCAGTTATCCGAAGCGATCAACGACATGCTCGACCGGATCGCCCGCCTGATGGAGGGGGTGAAGCAAGTCTCCAATGCCATCGCGCATGATTTGCGCACGCCGATCGCCCGTGCCCGGGCCAGGCTGGAGGAGGCGAGCGGGCATGGATCCGGCGCGGCCGAGTTGCGCAGCGCGATCGATCAGGCGACGGCGGATCTTGACGGCATCGTCAGCGTCTTCCAGGCGCTGCTGAGGATCGCCGAAATCGAAGCGGGTTCCCGGCGTGCCGCCTTTGCTCCTGTCGATCTGGCGCCGTTGCTGGCCGATATGGCGGAGCTTTATGAGGCCTCGGCCGAGGAAAAAGGGCTGACACTTCAGTTGAGGGCTTCGACGAGCCTTCCGGTGGATGGTGACGTCACGCTGATT
Organism: uncultured Acetobacteraceae bacterium; assembly: GCA_903847525.1. Taxonomy (GTDB): domain Bacteria; phylum Pseudomonadota; class Alphaproteobacteria; order Acetobacterales; family Acetobacteraceae; genus PALSA-911. The sequence goes on from CAINEA010000598.1 coordinate 1,250, forward strand.
CAGCAGGCGGTCGCCAATCTGCTGGACAACGCATTGAAGTTCTCGCCGTCGGGAAGCCTCGTGATGCTGTCGGGCACCGCGGTGGCGATCGGGGTTGAGATCGCCGTGACGGACCGGGGGCCGGGCATCCCCAAGACGGAGCGCGCCCAGGCGACGGATCGGTTTTATCGCGGGGAGAAGGCCCGCAGCACGCCCGGCTCGGGGTTGGGCCTGTCGCTCGTCCAGGCCGTAGCGCAACTTCACGGCGGGACCCTTATCCTGGCCGATGCAGAACCTGGACTGCGTGCTGTGCTTACCTTGCCCAACAAGCCCCCTATGGCATGATGTCGGCTGCGTGAGCTTTTTCGGGCACCTCAGGGCGCTGGCGGCACCAGTGAAGCGGACGGCCGCGCGGCTGGAGCGATCATATGGAGGGTGGTCTGGTCGTCGATGATCATCTTCTGATGCGGGAACGGGATCTCGATGCCCTCCTCGTCGAACCGCATTTTCATGCGCCGGTTGAATTCGCGCATAACCGCCCAGCGGCCGAACGGTCCGCAACGGATGCGGCACTTGATCACCACGGCGCTGTCGGCAAAGCGCTGCAGGCCCATCACTTCCAGGTCGTCGCGGATCTCGCTTTGCCAGCGCGGCTCGGTGCGCATCTGGGCCACGATCCCGCGCAACACCTCCACGACTTGGTCGTAATCGTCCTTGTAGGCCACCTGAGCCTCGATCACCGCGTGGGCGAAGTCGCGGGTCATGTTCGTGACGGTAGTGACCGCGCTGAACGGGATTACGTGCACCGAGCCGTCCTCGGCGCGCAGACGGATGGTACGGATGGACAGATGCTCCACCACGCCGGTCAGCCCGCCGAGCGAGACCACATCACCTACCTGCATGGTGTTCTCCAGTAGCAGGAACAGTCCGGTTATCACGTCCTGCACCAGTTTCTGCGAGCCGAAGCCGATGGCGATGCCGATCACGCCGGCGCCGGCCAGCAGGGGCGCGATGTTCACGCCGATCTCGCTCAGTACGACCATGCCCATCACGGCCAGTATGCCGATGAGCAGCGCGGTGCGCAGCATCGGCAGCAAGGTACGCAGTCGGGCCGAACGAGCGGTCTGTGCATCACGCTGGAGTTTGGACAGATGGTTCTGGATCCCGGCGTTCGCCGCTTCCCAGACCCCGATGGAGAAGGCCGTGGCGATCGCGATGGTCGTCAGCGCCGACATCATCCGATGCGCCAACATGTTGTCGGTCAGCCATTCGAGGGTGCCCAGGCCCCAGAGTTGGGTCAGCGCGATGACAGCGGCGATGCCGACCACCACTTGGACAAGGAAGCTCAGCACCGGATGATAGGCGCGCACGCGCGCGGTCAGGTTGGGATGGCGCGCGGTCTCGGCGTCATCCTCGCGCAGGTGTCGGTCGAGCAGTCCAAGCAGAGCGCTGCGTGCCACGCGTGCCGCGGCGGCCACCATCAAGGTGATGACGAAGAAGCTTAACAGGCGGCGAAAGCCATCCGGTACATCGATCGCCCAGACCAGCCAAAGCCCGATTAAATAGAGCACGGCGATTATGTGCCAGGCGGATGCCAACCGCTTGCGCCAGCGGACGAACGGGCCGGTATGACCGGGGCGGGCGCTGATCAACTCGGCCACCGCGGCACGGTTGCGCAGCACGATGATGACCGCCATCACCAGCAATATCAGGCCATCCGATTTCAGCAGGGCTTCATGGGTGACCTGGGACATGCCCAGCAGCAATCCGGCCTCGGCGGCGGCGTAGCCGAAGACACACACCACGGTCAGCCGGCGGATCCAGCGCACGCCGCTGGTCGCGGTTGCGGTGGACATCGGCAACAGCCGCCAGCGTGGCGCATCCGGTGCCAGGATGGCTCTCGTGGTGCAAAGGATGACACGGGAGACGGCATAGGCATCGATCATCGCCAGCAGAATGAGTCGCGTCAGGTAGACCTCGCTGATCGAGGTGCTGATGACCAGATGGGCCGCCAGCAGGAAACTGAAAATCGGTACGAGGGTCAGCGCGAGGCGCAGGAGAATCCCGGGCAGCAAGTGCACCCGTGCGAGAAGCACGGACCGTGGGGGATCCGGCGGCTCGATGGCGCCCAGTTCCGCCCGTGCCTGTCCATCGTGCGCAAAATTGGCATTGGGCTCTTCGTCCGTGTTGGCCGAGCCGTCACCAGCCTGCACGTCTATCGGCACCCTCTCCGGGAAATCCCCGTCGCCGCCATTGGTCGCCTGCTGCGAGGTGCCCCCGAGCGGTGCCCTCCCGTCTCGTTCGTTGCGTGCGACCGGTCGGCGTTTGCTCAGCGCGATAACCGGGCCGCGTAGGATCCACCAGGTCACCCATTCTGCGGCCAGACCGGCGGCGAAGGTCACGGCCAGGCGCCATGCGGTGTCGAGCAGAAGCTTCTGGCCGAGCGGATCGCTCGCCATCATCAAGATCCAGCCGCCCATGGGGGGGATGGAGCGGATGTCCTGGAGTGTCGCGTGCAGGCGTTCGGTCAGGCGGTTGACGAGGCCGGACGCCGAGACAAGCAATTGGGCACCGAGGCTGTTTGGAGCCAGCGGGATGGCAACCGCCGGGCCATTGGGCGCCGTTGCCGCTGAGGAGGTGGCAGGTTGATCTGCTGTGGAGGCTGGAGCCACGGGAGGTAGGGTTCTGGCGATCGCGTCTAGCGTGGCGGTGAAATCGGCCCGCTTTTTCGGATCGTTGAGCAGGTCAATCACCCGCTGCGCATCGGCCGAGCTGATGCCGGGCGAGGCGGGGTTTGCCGGCGGGACCGGCGCTTGCGCGCTCTGCGAGCCAGTCAGTCCGTTCGGTGGCTGTCCTGGCGACGTCTGACCAGCCGATGTCTGACCGGTCAACGATTGGCCGGGGGCGGCCGAGCCCGGGGCTGCAATGGCACCGCTGCTCGTGGGTGGACCGCCTTGGGGGTGTCCCGGCGGCGGTTGCGCCCAAGCGGCTGGTATGGCGCCGGCCAAGGTCGCCGATAGCACCGGGGCTGCCGATAGCAACAGAAGCAAAGTCCGCAGGCACTTCATCGGTCCGGCTCCAGCCGCTTTAGGTAAGGTTTCTACCTAGGTGGTGCTTATGGCAGAAAGGGGGCAGTTTACTTTGGCATGAAACGCCCCATTTCGGTTCGATGAAGTCATTTCTCCTTATTCTCCTGGCCCTGGCCATGCTTGGAACACTCGGCGTCCTCATCGCCGGGATGGTAGGCATGGTGCGCGGCGGCGGCAGCCCGGCCCGATCCAATACGCTGATGCGCTGGCGGGTGATCCTGCAGGCGGCGGCTTTGGTGTTGTTTGTTTGCCTCATGAGCCTGTTGCGCGCCTGATCTGCGTGCGCATCGGGCTCAAGGGCTCGCGGTCGTTTGACAGCGCATTGCCCGCCTGCCTAAGTTCCGCGCCGTTATATCGCAGATGCGAAGAGGTCGGCGTAACGGGATATTTTTCCCTTATTCGGCCCCGCGGCATCCGATCGCGGCAACGGTTTCCAGGAAACGGCAGACCCCATGAAAATTCTCGTCCCCGTCAAGCGGGTGGTTGACTACAACGTAAAGGTTCGCGTGAAGGCGGACGGCACCGGCGTCGAGACTGCGGGCGTGAAAATGTCGATGAACCCGTTCGACGAGATCGCGATCGAGGAAGCTGTGCGCCTGAAGGAAAAAGGCGTGGCGACCGAAATCGTCGCCATTTCCGTCGGCGTGGCGGCATGTTCGGAGACGATCCGCACGGCCCTGGCCATGGGCGCCGACCGCGGCATCCTGGTCGAGACCGATGTTGCGGTGGAGCCGATCGCGGTGGCCAAGCTGCTGAAGGCGATTGCGGAGAAGGAGCAGCCGCAACTGATTATCCTGGGCAAGCAGGCGATCGATGACGATATGAGTGCGACCGGCCAGATGCTGGCGGCTCTGTTGGGCTGGCCGCAAGGCACATTCGCCAGCAAGGTGACGGTCGAAGACGGCGGTATTACCGTCACCCGTGAGGTGGATGGTGGTCTGGAGACCGTGGCGCTGAGCCTGCCGGCGGTGGTGACCACCGATCTGCGGCTGAACGAGCCGCGCTATGCCTCGCTGCCGAACATTATGAAGGCACGGAAGAAGCCCATTGATATCGTTAAGCCGGCAGATCTGGGCGTCGATCCGACCCCGCGCCTGACCGTGTTGAAAGTGACCGAACCGGCCAAGCGCCAGGCCGGCCAGAAGGTCGCTTCGGTGGCCGAACTCGTCCACAAGCTCCGCACCGAAGCGAAGGTTATCTGATCATGACGTCCCTCGTACTCCTCGACCACGATGCCACGGGCATCAAGCAGCCCTCGCGCAGCGCCGTTGCCGCCGCCAGCAAGCTGGGTGATGTGCATGTGCTGGTGACCGGTAGGGATCTGGCCGCCGCCGCGGCCGCGGCCGCGAAGCTGCCGGGCGTTTCCAAGGTCCTGACCGCTGATAGCGATGACTTCGCCAATCCGCTGGCCGAGAGGCTGGCGGCGCTGATCCTGGCGCTGGCGCCCGGCTATACGCATCTGCTGGCCCCGGCCACAGCGTCCGGCAAGAACGTGATGCCGCGCGTGGCCGCGTTCCTGGACAGCCAGCCGATCAGCGACATCGCCGAGGTGATCGACGCAGATACCTTCGTGCGCCCGTTCTATGCCGGTAACGCGTTGGCCACGGTGAAGTCATCGGACAAGATCAAGGTCATCACGGTGCGCGCCGCGAGCTTCGATCCCTGTGCCGCCGAGGGTGGGTCCGCGTCGATCGAGCCGGCGCCCAGCGTCGACCTGCCGAGCAATTCGCGCTTCGTCTCCTCGGAACTGTCCAAGAGCGAGCGGCCGGAACTGACGGCGGCGCGCGTCGTGGTTTCGGGTGGGCGCGGCATGCAGAACGGCGAGAACTTCAAGCTGCTGGATCCAATTGCCGACATGCTCGGCGCCGCCGTTGGAGCGTCGCGTGCCGCGGTGGATGCCGGGTTCGTGCCGAACGATTACCAGGTCGGCCAGACCGGCAAGATCGTCGCCCCTGAGTTGTACGTTGCGATCGGTATCTCCGGCGCCATCCAGCATCTGGCCGGCATGAAGGACAGCAAGGTTATCGTCGCCATAAACAAGGACGAGGAGGCGCCGATCTTCCAGGTCGCCGATTACGGCCTTGTTGCCGATCTGTTCACCGCGCTGCCGGAACTGGCGGCCGAGTTGGAGAAAGCCTGAATGAACGTCGTCGTCACGCCGTCAGCCGCTCCCGGACTGCAGAACTCTGCTGTGCCGGATATTGGTAGCATCGGCGTGATCGGCGCGGGGCAGATGGGCAATGGTATTGCCCATGTCTGCGCCCTGGCCGGCCTGACGGTGGTGCTGGCCGATGTGAAGGCCGAGGCCCTTGAAAAGGCCATGGCCACAATGGGGCGCAACATGGACCGGCAGGTCAACCGCGGCACGATCGGTGCGGAAGACAAAATGCTGGCGATGTCGCATATCACCACGACCACCGATTACGCGGCTTTCAGTGACTGCGACATGGTGATCGAGTGTGCGACCGAGAAGGAAGAGGTCAAGGACGCGATCTTCAAGGCGCTGCTGCCAAACCTGAAATCATCCTGCCTGCTGGCATCCAACACTTCCTCGATCTCGATTACCCGCCTGGCCGCAAAGACTGATCGGCCGGCGAAGTTCATCGGCATGCACTTTATGAACCCGGTTCCGGTTATGAAGCTGGTGGAGATTATCCGTGGCATTGCCACCGATGAGCCGACCTTCCAGGCGGTGCAGGCGTTGGCCGGCAAGCTGGCGAAGGTGACGGCGGTATCGGAGGATTTTCCCGCGTTCATCGTTAACCGGGTCCTGGTCCCGATGATCAACGAGGCGATCTACGCCCTGTATGAGGGCGTCGGATCGGTGGTGGCGATCGACACGTCGATGAAGTTGGGTGCGAACCATCCGATGGGTCCGCTGGAACTGGCGGATTTCATTGGGCTGGATACTTGCCTGTCGATCATGCAGGTGCTGTATGAAGGCCTGTCGGACAGCAAATACCGGCCCTGTCCTTTGTTGGTGAAGTATGTCGAGGCCGGGTGGCTTGGACGGAAGACCAACCGCGGCTTCTACGACTATATGCAGACGCCTCCGCGCCCAACGCGCTGAGGCAGAATTTGGGGTAGCGCCCCAATTTTCTCAACCGGGCAGCAGCAACCCGATCAGCACGTCGAGACCCACCAGCAGCAGGGCCGGCATGGCCCCGACCTGCAAGGCCAGCCTTGCCGCGAACCATTCCAGCCAGAGAGCCCAGAACAGGGCGATCAGGCTGAGCGTTTGCTGCACCCAGTCTGGGACTCCGAGTACTCCGGGGACACTGGCGGCGATGAACAGGGCATATTGCACGACATTGCACCAGTTCCAGGCGACGATGTAGCGCGGCCAGAGTGCGGCGCGGCCAATCGCCGCGACAACCCGGTGCGACAGCACCGCATATCCGGCCCAGCCGATGATGTAGAACAGGATGCCGGCCAGCAGGGTTCGTAAGGGCTGATCGGGCGGCGTTGTCGTGCTCCATGCCAGCAAGCGCAGCACGACGAAGGCCGGGAGGCAGATCCCCACCGCCCAAAAGCTGAGTGCTGGAGCATCTGGATCCGCTGGCAGGATGTCCATGCCATCCCGACGGCCGAGCGCCATGGCGAAGGCGCCGGAAAGGCCGTCCCGGATGTGACCGGAGGTGGCGATCGGCACGTTCATCGGCCGGACAGCATCAGCAGGCGAGGCACGATCACGAGCAGAACCGTGCCGAAATTGACCACGATTACCAGAATGGCGGAGCGGCTGGGCGATACGCCGAGGCCATGCCGGACCAGGAAGTAGTGCAGCCACATACCGTAGCCGCCAAGCAGGACCATGGCGAGGATCGCCCCGGCGTTGGTCGGCAGGCCGAGATGAATGGCAATGCCGACCGATACCAGAACGAGCATCGCTGCCAGCGGGATCACCCATTGGCACCAGTTGAAGGCGGTGATGAACCGGAGCCATGCCGCCTCCCGGCCCCACAGGCGCGCCAGCGCGTGCGAGAGCACCGCAGGTGCCAGCACGGCGCAGACGGTAGCGAGCAGATCCCCGATCGCGGCACTGCCGGCTCCTCCGGCCAGCATCAGCAGGGAGCCGACGATCGGAAACGCCAATAGCGGCGCCAGGCTGCCCAGGAAGCCCTGGGTGCTAGAGGTGAATCGCTCGAAACCGTCCGCGCGGCCACGCGCAAGGCGCAGGATGCCGGTCAGGATACGCAGCGCCCCGCCCGGCGGGGGCTGACGATCGCTCATGCCGGGGTGTCGGCCAGAATGTCGGCGAGTATCGCCTCGTAGATGCCGGCCAGTGCACGTAGTTCGTCGACCGGCACCCGTTCGTCGATCTGGTGCATGGTGGCGCCGATCAGGCCGAATTCCGCGACCGGGCAGAACCGGGCGATGAAGCGGGCGTCGGACGTGCCGCCGCCGGTATCCAGCTTCGGCTCGATGCCGGAAGCGCGGGCAATGGCGTTCTTCAGCATCGTGACGACGGGTCCGGGTTCGGTGAGGAACGACTCGCCGCTGATGGAAACGTCGAGGTCGAAGTGCTCCGCATGCTGGGCGACAGTGGCGCGAAGCCAGGCTGTCAATGAAGCCCCGGTATGGCGGTCGTTGAAGCGGATGTTCAGGGATCCCTGGGCGCTTGCGGGGATGACGTTGGTGGCGGGGTTGCCGACGTCGATGCTGGTAAGTTGCAGCGAACTGGGTTCGAACCATTCGCTGCCGGCATCCACCGGGGCTGCCGTCAGGGCGGTGACGGCGCGGACCAACCTGTGCACGGGGTTGTCCGCGCGATGTGGATAGGCGACGTGGCCTTGGGTGCCGTGGATGGTGATCCTGGCGTTCAGACTGCCGCGCCGGCCGATCTTGATGGTGTCGCCGAGTCGGACCGGGCAGGTCGGTTCGCCGACCAGGCAGAAATCGGGGATCTGGTTTTGGGCGGCCATCCAGTCCAGCACCTTCACGGTGCCGTCCGTTGCCGGGCCTTCCTCGTCGCCGGTGATCAGGAGGCTGATCGAGCCCTGGCCGGGAGATGCCTTCAACTGGCGCGCGGCTGCGGCCACGAAGGCGGCGATGGCGCCCTTCATGTCGCAGGCGCCGCGTCCGTACAGCACGTTATTGCGGATCTCGCCGGAAAACGGCGGCGCGCTCCAGTTGGCATCGCCGACCGGCACGACGTCGGTATGGCCGGCAAAGCAGAAATGCGGGGCGCCGGTGCCAATGCGGGCAAAGATGTTCTCGATGTCACCGAAACGCAGTCGCGTGACGGTGAAACCGAGCTGGTCGAGCGCCGCCGTCAGCACGTCCATAGCCCCGGCATCGGCCGGGGTGACGGATGCGCAGCGGATCAGGTCCTGGGCGAGGGCCAGGGGATCCAGGAGAGAGTCGCTCAACATAGGGCTCAATCGCGCAGCAACTCGTTGATCGAGGTTTTCGCCCGCGTGCCGGCGTCGACGGTTTTCACGATCACCGCGCAATAAGTGGAGGGTCCTGATGAGCCGTCCGGCAGGTTACGCCCGGGGAGCGAGCCGGGAATGACGACCGAATAGGCCGGCACCCGGCCGATATGGATCTCGCCGGTGTTGCGGTCGACGATCTTGGTGGAGGCGCCGATGAACACGCCCATCGACAGCACCGAGCCGCGCTCGACGATCACGCCCTCGGCCACTTCCGAACGGGCGCCGATGAAGCAATCGTCTTCGATCACCACCGGGTTGGCCTGCAGCGGTTCCAGTACGCCGCCGATGCCGACGCCGCCGCTGATGTGGCAGTTGTCGCCGATCTGCGCGCAGCTGCCGACCGTGGACCAGGTGTCGATCATGGTGTTACGGCCGACATAGCCGCCGACGTTGACGAAGCAGGGCATCAGCACGGCACCCGGCGCGATATAGGCGGAGCGGCGAACGACGGCGCCCGGCACGGCGCGGAAGCCGGCTTCCTTGAAGCGGTTCAGCCCCCAGCCGGCAAACTTCATCGGCACCTTGTCGAACACCGGGGCGCCACCGTCACCTTCCATTGGGATGCTGTCGTTCAGCCGGAACGACAGCAGCACGGCTTTCTTCAGCCACTGATTGACCTGCCAGCCGGAGGCGGTCGGCTCCGCAACGCGCGCTGTGCCCGCTTCAAGGCTGTCGAGCGCGGCATCCACGGCTTCGCGCGGAGCTCCCTTGGTGGCGGACGAAATCGCGTCCCGCGTCTCCCAAAGGGTTTCGATGGTCTGTTCCAAAGCCTGCGTGCTCATCGCTCTCTCCTTCTGGCCGCTGCGCGGCGGACTTCCTTGCCGCTTGCACGGCGCATGTCTATCCCGCTCCGCGGCGGACTGCCTTGTCGTCCCGCGAAGTCTCTGGTCGCCAAGCGCGGGCCGTCCCGGCCGGCGCGGCGACGGGACCATGCGCATCGACCCCGGCCCTGTCCACGCGTTGTGTTCAGGGGGATGCGACGAGGACGCTCTGATCCCTACCCTGTTACGGCGAGGGATAATCGGACCGATCCTAATGCTCGCTTCATGAGCCCCGGCACGGAAACTTCATGGCGTGATAACCCGGCGTTTACGTCCAGGCGGCTCATATGCGGTTCAGCAGAGGAGAGCCAGCAGGCATGCCCGATTTCTCAGTGGCGATCCAGGATTTGAACCTCGCGGCAGATCGGGCAGGAGATCCGTTGCGCGGCGCCCTGCTCGAAAGCCGGCAGCGCTGGCATGACCTTGTCTGCATGGCGGCCGATTTTGCTTTCGAGACGGACGAATTCGGCCGCTTTGTCTTCATCACGCCGGAACCGGCGCTGGGCTGGCAGGTTTCGATGCTCGTGGGTCAGCCGGCGGAGCTGTTGCTGGCCGATTCCCGCGGATTGGCGGGTTTCAACCCCTTTCGTCCGACCGCTTCGGTGCGTCGGCGGCGCACGTGGTTGCGCCGGGCGGACGGTTTGATGGCTTGCTTGTCTTTCGCAGCGGCGCCGATGTTCGACCTGGAGGGGAGGATTATTGGCGCTCGCGGCTTCGGAATGGATGTTACCGCACAGGAGGGCCATGACGCGCTGGTGGCGTCGGCTCTGCGCCGGGGCGAGGTGGTCGACCATATTCTCTGGTGTATGCGCCAGGAGGTATTGGCGCCCCGGATGATGCAGGCGGTTCTGGATGGGCTGGCGAACGCCCTTGGGGCGGAAGGAGCTTCGGTGGTCGATATCATCGGCGGTGGTACCGGCCCGGTGCTTCTGCACCGCTCGGGTGGTGGAGCGGTGGAGGTGATGGATACGGCGGCACGATTGCTGTTCGGAGTGGACGAAAACCCCTCCCAAGCAGGCAATCCCGATGGCAGGCAGGTGCTGGCATGCACCTGTCAGACCCGGTTCGGTGAGCATGCGGGGCTTGTGCTTTGGCGTGTGCCTGGCGCGCGCGACTGGGACAATGAGGATCATGTGCTGGCTTCGTCGGCGGCGGCGATCGTGCGCGTTGTGCTGGAGCATGAGGCAATACAGCGGGAGATGGCCCGCCTGGCCCGAACCGACCCACTGACAGGGCTGTTGAACCGCCGCGCGTTCCTGGACGAGTTGACCCGGCATATCGATCGGCTGGATCGGGAGGGGCAGTCGGGGACGCTGATGTACACCGATCTCGACAACTTCAAATCGCTCAATGATCGGCTTGGCCACGACATTGGAGATAAGGCGCTCTGTACGGTGGCGACCCTGCTGCGGGATGCCATACGGCCGACCGATCTTGTGGCTCGGCTCGGCGGCGACGAATTCGCGATTTGGCTGAACGGAGCGGACCATATGACAGCGGCGGAACGAGCCGAATGGCTTCGGGTCGATGGGTCGCGCATATTGGCGGAAGCGACTGGCGTGCATGCCCCGGCCCTGACCATGTCGATTGGCATCGCCACACGCCAGGCTGGCGGGGGGGAGGATATCGCCGGTTTGATGCGTCGGGCCGATCACGCGATGTATGAGGTCAAGCGCTCCGGCCGGGGACATTGGCGGGTCTCCCATGAGACTGCCGCTTAGACGTCAAGGGCGCGCTGACAAGCGACCGACTAACCGCACTGGCAGAAAACACAGAGGAAAGGGCTTACTTCAGAAGCCCTTAAGCACGGCATGCATCTGCTTAACGACGGGTCGGAAGAGGCGCTCTGTGTACGGTTGGGAGCTGGGTCTGAGACCGCGCCCGAGATATTGAGGGCGCTTGCCCGAGAAGGATCGGTCATGGTGCGCGCGGCCGTTGCGATGAATGCGGCGGCACCGGCGGATGTGGATCAGCAGCTGACGATCGATGGTGATGAGCGAATCCGTGCTTTGCTGGCGCGCAAGCTGGCGATCCGTGCGCCGGAGATGGCCGAGCCGGGGACCAGCCATTCTGACCCGGCTGGGACAAGTCGCCAGGCAATGGATGCTCTGGTCGCCCTGACTGCAGATCGGGCGGTGCGGGTACGCGCTGCCATCGCCGATGTGGTCAAGCAGATGCCGGACGCGCCGCGCACCCTGATCTTGCAGCTGGCGCGCGATACGGTGGTGGCGGTCAGCGATCCGATCATCCGTCTGTCGCCTGTTCTTGAGCCGGATGATTTGCTGCGCCTGCTGGCCGATCCACCGAACATTGTTGCCAGGCTGTCGGTGGCCCAGCGACCGAACCTGAGCGAGACCGTTTCGGATGCCATTACGGCTACCGCCGATCGTGCGGCGATCCGGGCGCTGTTGTCCAATAAGTCGGCCGCAATACGCGAGGCGACGCTCGATGCGCTGATCGCTCTTGCGCCATCAAATACCGACTGGCATTCGCCGCTCGTCAACCGGCCGTTGCTACCGGCCCACTCCGCGCGGGCGTTATCGAAGATCGTTGTCAACCAATTGCTGGAAACGTTGGTCAATCGACCGGATCTGGACCCGGACGTTACCGCGGATCTCCGCCATCGCGTGGCCGTCAGGTTGGATCCGCAACCTGTGCTGCCGGTCAGTCAGCACGAGCCGACGGCGGAGGAGGCTTTGGCGGAGGCCCAGGCTCTGCACAGGGCAGGGGCACTGTATGAAGAGACGGTGATCGAGGCAGTCTGCCGGGGGGAGGCGCGCCGGGTCGCGGCGATGCTGGCAGTGGCGGCTGGTGTGCCGTTGTCGGTTATCGACCGGGCGGCGTCGTTGCGGAGCGCAAAGGGGGTTATTAGCCTGGTTTGGCAGGCCGGCTTCAGCATGCGGATCGCGGGGCCGTTGCAGAGCATGCTCGCGCATCTTGCCCCAGCCGCCATCTTGCAGGCCGGGCCTGGGGGAGGGTTTCCTCTGGCGAGCGAAGAGATGCGCTGGCAGCTCGATTTCCTGAAGCGCCTGCGGCGCTGAGCGGGGGCCATTCAGGGGGGCGGCGCCAGCAGCATTCGGTTGACCCGCTCCATTTGGGTGAAGGTCGCGCGCCACGCGCGGTCGAAGCCTTCGGCCAAGACACCACCTGCTTTCTGCACGGTCTCGCCGATTTCGGCGACGCTGCGCTGGCCGTTGACCAACCGCAGGATCGCGCCAGCGAGCGGCGGCAAGGGCAGCGGAACGCGCAAATTGTCGAACACCATCGTGATGGTGCCGTCTGGCTGAATATGCTTGGCCAGTTCGTCGGTCGGCATCTCGCGCGCGATCGGAATAGCCGTGGACGCGAACGGGTCGGCGCGGGTGGGGGCTTCGCCGGCCCGCACGCAGTAGACGATGTGAACGCTCATGTTGCCGGCCAGTGCCTCGGCCAAGGCTGCCCGGCCGAGCGGATCCAGTGCCTCCGCGCGGGCGCGCAGGCGCGGATCGGGCAGCAGCGGGATCGGATCATAGCGCATCGGCTCCATCCAGCAGGCGACCTCCAGGCCCGCGTCGGAGAGCATCTTGTGCAGGGCCGGCACCGAGAACGCCACGTCGCGTGGGTTTAGCAGCAGGTCGTACAGCCCGGCATCGCCGCCGTTGAAATGGTCGTCGACAAATCGGTTCTGGCGCAGCCAGGCGGTTTCCGGCAATTGGCGCATGACTCGCCTGGCGACATCCAGGCGCGCCGAAGGCGGCTGGTCGGACGGGGCCAGCAGACGCAAGGCATCCTGGATCATGTAGATGCCGGTGCGCCCGTGCGGCGCATAGACCATGAGCCCCAGTCCGCCCCCCGGAGCCAAAACAGACACCAGCGCGCGCAATCCTTCGGCCGGATCGGGCAGATGGTGCAGCACGCCGCAGCAATCGATGTAGTCGAACAGCCCAAGGCCGGCCTGCGGCAGGTCGAGCAAAGAGCGTTGCTCCCAGACGATATTGGTAAGCTTGCGGACCGCTGCTCGCTCCTGGGCCACCTTCAGGGAAGCGGTGGAGCGATCCAGCCAGGTCACGCTGCCGGGACGGTTCGTGCGGGCCATCTGCTGCGCCAGCATCATTGTTGCGTCGCCGGTGCCGCCGCCGGCGATCAGGGCCCGTAAAGGCTCGGAGGTGGGCCTGCTTGCGCCGAAGATCCAATGGTCGATTTCCCGCAAATGGCCGGGGCTGCCGACGATCAGGCGCTTGGCTTCGTCGCGCGGGTCTCGCCGGGGATAGGGATATTCTTCGTATTGGGCGGCAAGCTGGCTGTCGGTGCGGTCGGTCATGCCAGGCAGATTACTCCGCCCCGTTGGAGTGCGCCAAGCGGACGCGCGTGAACTCGGAGTGTGCTAAATAAATATCGACGGACGGTAATGGGATGGAGCCCCGATGTTCCCGCGCTTGTCGTGCCGCGCTGCGCAACGTATTTATCTGGGGATGCGCGCATTATCTATCCTGGGCCCTTTGTTGATCCTTCCGATCTTGCTCGCCGTTTCGGCCAGTGGGCCGGCATTGGCGCAGCAGAAGCACGCGCCGGCCCCGGCGAAGCCCGCACCGACCGCGTCTTCGACGCCTAAATCATTGGGAAAATTTGAGGATTGGACGGCAGCCATCCATCAGGAAGGTGGCCAGAAGGTTTGCTATGCCTTCACCCGGGCCCAGAATTCCACACCGGCGATCCCTGGCCGTGGCGATGTGGTTCTGACCGTTACCCAGCGATCCACCGGGCGTGACGCCGTGGCACTGACCGCCGGGTTCACCTACGCTCCGGGGGTTGAGGTGATGGTGCAGGTCGATCAGACCGGTCACCCGTTCTATACCGCGCAGCGCTCGGCGTTCTCGCGCCAGGGACCGGCCGCGGTTGGAGCGATGAAAACCGGTCGTACCGTGATTGCGCGCTCCCCGGGTCCGAACAAGACCCAAGTGGTGGATACGTTCAGCCTGAAGGGTTTTCCGCAGGCGTATGGGGTGATCGTCAAGGAATGCCCACCATCGCGTTGACACAAGCTCCCGTTCAGGATCTGACAGAAGCCGAGCGCGTCCGGATCATGGCCAAGACCGCGCGGTTCAATCCACCGCCGGCGCGGCTTGCCGATGGACGGCGGGAACTGATCGGGTTGTCGCGGGCTGAACTCGCGGCCGAACTCGCGGCGATCGGGGAAAAGCCATTCCGCGCCAAGCAGGTTTGGCACTGGATGTATCATCAGGGCGCGACCGATTTCGCCCGTATGAGCTCAATCGCCCGGCCGCTGCAGCAAACGCTGGCGGAGAATTTCGTCATCGGTCGGCCAGAGGCGGCGGTGGTGCAGACCAGTATAGACGAGACCCGAAAATTCCTGTTTCGCTTCCGCGATGGGCAGGAGGCTGAGACGGTCTATATCCCGGACCGCCAAGAAGACCGTGGTGCTGTGTGCATCTCCTCGCAGGTGGGCTGCACCCTGTCGTGCCGATTCTGCCATACGGGTACCCAGACCCTGGTGCGCAACCTGGGTGCGGCGGAAATCGTCGGCCAGTTCATGGCGGCGCGCGACAGCTATGGCGAATGGCCGAGCCCAAGGGGCGAAACGCCACGATTGCTTTCCACCATTGTACTAATGGGCATGGGTGAGCCGCTGTACAATTACGAGAACGTCGCCAAGGCGATGACCATCGTGATGGACAACGAGGGCATCGCGCTGTCGCGCCGTCGGATCACGCTCTCCACCTCTGGCGTAGTGCCGATGATGGACCGGGCCGGCGCGGAGTTGGGCGTGAACCTGGCGGTTTCCTTGCACGCGGTACGCGACGATTTGCGTGACGAACTGGTGCCGCTGAACCGCAAATACCCGATCGCCGAGGTGATCGCCGCCTGCCGGCGCTATCCGGCGGCGTCCAACGCGCGGCGGATGACGTTCGAATACGTCATGCTAAAGGGCGTCAATGACAGCACCGCCGACGCGCATGAACTGGTCCGGCTGATCGCGGGGATTCCGGCCAAGGTTAATCTGATCCCGTTCAACCCGTGGCCCGGGAGCGCGTATGAGACAAGTTCTGGGGCAGCGATCGACCGGTTCGCCAATATAATCATGGACGCCGGCTTCTCTTCCCCGGTCCGCAGCCCGCGCGGGCGTGACATTTTGGCAGCCTGTGGACAGTTGCGTACGGAAAGCCAGCCAGACAAGGCGGCCCGAGCTTCCTAGCCGCCCGGCTTGCGCCGACCGGCTGTGCGGGGCTACTCCCCCTCGATCAGCGAAACAGGAAAAATATCGCCATGCGTGAGAAGGATGTGAAGAAGGTCGTGCTCGCCTATTCCGGCGGGTTGGACACCAGCGTGATCCTGCGCTGGCTGCAAACCACGTATCGCTGCGAAGTGGTGACCTTCACGGCCGATCTCGGCCAGGGCGAGGAGTTGGAACCGGCCCGTAAGAAGGCCGAGATGTTCGGCATAAAGGAGATTTTCGTCGACGATCTGCGCGAGACCTTCGTGAAGGATTTCGTCTTTCCGATGTTCCGCGCCAACGCGCTGTATGAGGGCCAGTACCTGCTCGGCACCTCCATCGCCCGCCCCCTGATCGCCCAGCGGCAGATTGAGATCGCGGAAATGGTTGGCGCGGATGCCGTTGCGCACGGAGCGACCGGCAAGGGCAATGACCAGGTGCGTTTCGAACTGGCCTATTACGCGCTGAAGCCGGACATCAAGGTTATTTCCCCGTGGCGCGAATGGGACCTGACCAGCCGTACCAAGCTGCTGGAATTTGCCGAGACCCATCAGATCCCGATCGCCAAGGACAAGCGCGGCGATGCGCCGTTCTCGGTGGACGCGAACCTGCTGCACTCGTCTTCCGAGGGGAAAATCCTGGAGGATCCCGCGATCGAGGCCGATGAAATCGTTTATCAGCGCACGATCAGCCCGGAAGCCGCCCCGGACAAGTCGACCGAGATTTCCATCGATTTCGTCAGCGGCGATCCGGTGGCGATCAACGGCGAGGCGCTGTCGCCGGCGATGCTGCTGACCAAACTGAACGATTACGGCCGTGCCAACGGTATCGGCCGGTTGGACCTGGTGGAGAACCGCTTTGTCGGCATGAAATCGCGCGGGGTCTATGAGACGCCGGGGGGCACCATCCTGCTGGCGGCGCATCGCGGTATCGAGAGCATCACGCTGGATCGCGAAGCGGCACATCTGAAAGACAGCCTGATGCCGAAATATGCCGAGTTGATCTACAACGGCTTCTGGTTCAGCCCGGAGCGGCGGATGCTGCAGGCTGCCATCGATGCCAGCCAGCATTCCGTCACCGGCCGAGTGCGGGTGAAGCTGTACAAGGGCAACACCACGATCGTCGGGCGTGAGTCGCCGCATAGCCTGTATTCAATGAAGGTTGTGACCTTCGAGGAAGACCAGGGCGCCTACGATCAGTTCGATGCCCAGGGTTTTATCAAGCTGAACGCATTGCGCCTGCGGCTGGGGGCGTCGGCCGGCCGGCGTGGTGGCGCGCTGTAACGCCGGCTCGGTGTCGTGAGTCCCTGACTGGTAAAACAGGAGGGCCTCATGCACCGGCGTGCGCTGCTTGCCGCTACGGTTTCGGCCGGGATTGCTCGTATCGCGCGGGCTGCGGGCCCCGCGACCACGGTATTGGAGTTGTTTACCTCCCAGGGCTGCTCGTCCTGTCCGCCGGCTGATCGGCTGTTGGGACGGCTTGTGCAGCGCCCTGGGGTGATCGCATTAGCCTGGCATGTCGATTACTGGGATCGGCTGGGCTGGCGGGATCCGTTCTCGTCCCGCCAGGCCACCGCACGTCAGCAGGCGTATGCCAGGAACCTTGGAACGGAGGTTTTTACCCCCGCGATGGTGGTCGGTGGTGTGCGACTGGCTGTGGGTTCCGACGCCGCGGATGTCGATGCCGCGATGTCGATCACACCGGCCGGGCCGGTGAGCGTCAGGTTAGGCCGCACATCGGAAGGGATCACGGCAGAGGTGGGGCAGGCAGGTCAGCCGGTCAGTGCCTTGCTGGCCTTTTATCTGGCGGAGCATACGACACTGATTGGCGCCGGAGAGAATGGCGGACGAAAACTCACGGAATACCGCATCGTGCGGGAGGCGCGGGTTCTGGGGACCTGGAACGGCTCGCCCAGGCGCTTCGAACTGCCCATATCGCCGCTAGGCCAGGGCACGATTTTGCTGGTGCAGTCGGCCAATCTGGCGGTGCTCGGCGCCGCAGAGCTGCCGGCACAGGCTGGCCCTGCGTAAAGCCCTTTACCTCGGCGGCGACCCGACCTATCAACCGCGTTCCGCTGGTGGGGCGTAGCCAAGCGGTAAGGCAGCGGATTTTGATTCCGCCATTCGGAGGTTCGATCCCTCCCGCCCCAGCCAGGGTTACATTCTCGGGTTATAGCGGATGTTACAGGCCAGGAAGCTGTCGTTCCGCGGGCACGCGAAATTGGCTAGTGGCTGATCATCCAGGGACGCGCGGATGGGAAGCTTTTGCTGCCGTCGCGGGCGGTCCTTGTGCGTTTCGAGATTGCCCCCCCCTTGCAGCATCCGCATCCAGGCGCATGACCCGATGAGGCGTTGAATCGCGAAGGAGCGTTGGAACTGCGTTCGTTCGTTGCCATCGCCGTTCGCCGTCCGGCATCCATGGTGGCGAAGGCCGGCACCGTCAATTCGCGGTCCGCATCGCCGCCGCACCCCGGGCAGGGGTGCGGCTCCTGATACTCCGCCATCGGGCGGAAGGCGGTGAAGCTGCCGCAATGGACGCAAGCGTAATCATAAACTGGCATGGTTTCCTCACAAGTCCGGGGCAAGCAGCACGTCGGGGCCGCCCGGCTTGATGAACTGCGTCGGGCCGTCGGCACCCGGACGGATGTCGAAGTCGAAGATCTCGGTCGGCAGCCAGAGCGTCGCGCAGGCGTTGGGGATATCGACCACGCCGCTGATATGTCCCTGCACCGGCGCCGTCCCCAGGATCGAGTAGGCTTGTGCGCCGGAGTAGCCGAACTTCTTCAAATACTCGATCGCATTCAGGCAGGCTTGGCGGTAGGCGACGTGCACGTCGAGGTAATGCTGCTGGCCGGCCTCATCGACCGAGATGCCCTCGAAGATCAGGTAGTCGTTGTAGTTCGGCGTCATCGGGCTAGGTTTGAAGATCGGATTCTTGATCCCGTATTTTGCCATGCCGTCTTTAATGATGCTGACCTTCAGGTGCAGCCAGCCCGGCATTTCGATGGCGCCGCAGAACGTGATCTCGCCGTCGCCTTGGCTGAAATGCAGATCGCCCATCGAAAGCCCGGCGTCCTTCACATAGACCGGGAAGTAGCAACGCGAACCGCGCGACAGGTCCTTGATGTCGCAGTTGCCGCCATGTTCGCGCGGCGGCACGGTTCGTGCGCCGGTCGCGGCGGCGGCATCGCGCGCCTCGCCCTTCAGTCTGCCCATATGAGCGGTCGGCGCGAACGGCGCGTTGGCCAGCGGCGGCACCCGGGTGGGGTTGGTGGCGATGAAGTCCACCTCGCGCTTGTTCCAGGTCTCCAGGAGGGATTTGGACGGCAGACAACCGATCAGGCCGGGATGGATCAGCCCGGCGAAGTTTACCCCGGGCACGTGGCGCGAGGAGGTGAACATGCCGTGGAAATCCCAGATGGATTTCTGTGCTTCGGGGAAATGCTCGGTCAGGAATCCGCCGCCATTCTTCTTCGAGAAGAAGCCGTTGAAGCCCCAGTTGTTATGCGGGAAAGCGCCGATGTCGAGGAAGTCGACAACCAGAAGATCGCCGGGTTCGGCGCCCTCCACCCCGATCGGGCCGGACAGGAAATGCACGATGGACAGGTCGATGTCGCGCACGTCAGCGGCGGATTCATCGTTCTTGATGAAACCACCGGTCCAGTCATAGCACTCCACGATGAACTCATCACCGGGCTTCACCATGGCCACCATTGGAATATCCGAGTGCCACCGGTTGTGGATCATGTCGTTGTCATAGGCGGATTGTGAAAGATCTACCTTGATCAGTGTGTCAGCCATAAGCCTGCTCCCATTTTTGTCTGGTTGGGGGTGAAAAGCCGTACTCCGGCCCTCAAGAAATCGAGGGCCTCAAACTGCGAGAAAACCGGCGATTTTCGCTTCGTCGATGTCGGCTCGATTATCCTCGTGAACCAGCCTGCCATTTTCGATTACGAAAACCCGGTCGGCGATATCCAGCGCGAAGCTCAGCACCTGTTCGGACACCACGATGGATAGCCCGCGCTCGTCGCGGATGTGGCGCAGCGTGCGGGCGAGGTCGCGGATGATGGAGGGCTGGATGCCTTCGGTCGGCTCATCGAGCAGCAACACTTTCGGCCCGGTCGCCAACGCCCGAGCGATCGCCAACTGCTGCTGCTGGCCGCCGGAGAGGTTGCCGCCGCGGCGCGCCTTCATCTCGGAGAGCACTGGAAACAACTCGTAGATATCGGGGGGAATGGACGGTGTGCCGCGCACGAACAGTCCGGTTTCGATGTTTTCCTGCACCGTCATGGTGGAGAAGATCATCCGCCCCTGGGGCACATAGGCGATGCCCTGCTTCACACGCTGGAAGCTCTTCATCTGGGTGATGTCGGTGCCGTCTATATCGACCTTGCCCTCGCGGGTCGGCACGATGCCCATGAGTGCCTTCATCAGCGTTGTCTTGCCCATGCCGTTGCGGCCCATGATGGCGATGATTTCGCCACGGTCGACATTGAAGCCGAGGCCGTGCAGCACCTCGCTCTGGCCATAGGAAACGTGCATGCCGGAAACATCGAGCATTTATCTATGTCCCTTCAGTGGCCGAGATAGACTTCGATAACGCGAGGATCCTGCTTGACATGCGCCATGGATCCTTCGGCGATGACCTTGCCCTGATGCAGCACTGTGACCTTGTGGGCGATGTCTTCGACGAACCCCATGTCGTGCTCAATCACCAGCACCGAGCGGTTCTGGATGATCCGTTGCAGAAGTTCGGCGGTCTTCTTGCGTTCGGCCACGCTCATGCCGGCCACCGGCTCGTCCAGCATCAACAGGGCAGGGTCCTGGATCAGCAGCATGCCGATCTCCAGCCATTGCTTTTGCCCGTGGCTGAGATACTCCGCGCGCAGGTTCAGGTGATCCTGAAGGAACACTGTCTCGGCTATTTCCATCACCCGCGCGCGTACTGTCGCGTCGCGCTGAAACATCAGCGCTCCGAACACGGACCGGCCCTTCGGGTAGGAGATCTCCAAATTCTCGAACACCGTCAGATCCTCGTAGATCGACGGGTTCTGAAATTTCCGCCCGACGCCGGCGCGCACGATCTGGTGCTCCTTCATCGTGGTCAGTTCGGTCTGCTCGAACTTGATCGAGCCGGCGGTTGCCTTGGTTCGTCCGCAGATCAGATCCAATACCGTGGTCTTGCCCGCGCCATTCGGCCCGATGATGACCCGGATCTCGTTGCGATCCACATAGAGCGACAGGTCGTCCACCGCCTTGAAGCCGTCGAACGAAACCGTCAGACCTTCCACGGAGAGCAGGAAATCGGTGTTGGAGGCAGTTGGGGCGGCGTTCATCGCGTAGTCTCCGTCAACTCGGCAGGCGGAATGGAGCCGGTGATCTCTGGTTTGGCCCGGCCCAGCAGCCGATCGATCCGTGGGTCGATCCAGGTGCGATAGAGCCCGGCCAGGCCGTCTGGGAACAGAACCACCACGGCTATGAACAATGCCCCAAGCCCGAGCAGCCAGAGTTGCGGAAAGCTCTCGGAAAGTGTGGTCTTGGCGAAGTTGACCAGCAGCGCGCCATAGACCGCGCCCAGCACCGACGTCCGGCCACCGACGGCGCAGAGAATGACGAACTCGATGGAGGGGATGATCCCGACGAACGAGGGCGACATGAAGCCGACCTGCAGGGTGAACATCGCCCCGCCGATCGCCGCGAAGGCCGCAGCCAGGCAGAAGACAAAAACCTTGAAGTCCGCCACGTCATAGCCAGAAAACCGAACCCGGTCCTCCTTGTCGCGCATTGCCACCAGAATGCGCCCAAGCTTGCTGGCCCGTACCCAATAGGCAAACACCACGCAGCCGATCAGCAGCAGGCAGGAGATGAAATACAGCACGTATTTCGCGTGGTCTGTCCGAATGTCCCAGCCCATCAGCGTGCGCAGGTCGGTCATCCCGTTCACGCCGCCGGTGTAGCCCTGTTGGCCGATGATCAGGATGGTCAGGATGGCCGCGAAGGCCTGGGTGATGATGGCGAAATAGGTGCCGCCGACCCGCCGCTTGAACATCGCCAGGCCAATCACCAATGCCAGCAAGGCAGGCACCGCAACCACTGCGAACACCGTGAACGTGAAACTATGGAACGGCTGCCAGAACCAGGGCAGGGCAGTCAGCTGGTTCCAATCCATGAAATCCGGGATTCCGGGCGTCGACTGGATCTTGGTATTCTCAGGCGACGAGGCTTCCAGCTTCAGGAACATCGCCATCGCATAGCCGCCGATGCCGAAGAAGATCCCCTGGCCCAGGCTCAGGATGCCCGCATCGCCCCAGCACATCACTAGCCCAACGGCGACAAAAGCATAGGTGATGTATTTGCCAACCAGATTAAGCCGGAAATTATCGAATGCCAGCGGAAAGACCACCATGATCACTACGGCCAGGATCAGGATGCAGACCACATCCTTGCGGCTGAGGAAGAAGGTTTTCACGGATGCTGTCCCACTCATCACCGACGCACCTTCACCGTGAACAGGCCCTGCGGCCGAACCATCAGGATCGCCACCACGGTCAACAACGTCAGCACCTTGGCATTGGAACCGCTGGTGAAGAATTCCAACGTTGATTGCGCCTGGGAGATCGTGAAGGCGGAGGCAATGGTTCCAAGCAGGCTCTGTGCGCCGCCGAACACCACCACCAGGAAGGTATCAACGATATAAAGCTGCCCAGCCGTCGGACTGGTCGATCCCACCATGGTGAACGCGCTGCCAGCGATGCCCGCGATCCCGCAGCCGATGCCGAAGGTCATGCGGTCCACCCGCTCGGTGTCGATCCCTACGGCGCCCGCCATCGTGCGATTGCTCATCACTGCGCGGACTCTCTTGCCCCAGCCTGAACGGAAGATCAGCAGATAGACCGCCACGGTAATCGCGGTCGTGATGCACATCACGATGATGCCGTTGATCGGCACCTCGATCGTGTCGGTAAGATGCGTCGAGCCGAGCATCCAATCGGGAAGCTCCACGCCGACCTCGCGCGCGCCGAAGATCGATCGGTATACCTGCTGCAGGATGAGACTAAGTCCCCAGGTGGCAAGCAGCGTATCCAGCGGACGGCGATACAGATGGCGGATAAGCACCCATTCCACCAGCAAACCCAGCGCGCCGGACGCGCAGAACGCGGCGACAATCGCGACCGGGAAGTAGCCGTTGTAGAGCGCCGGAAGATAATTCGTGAAAAGTTCCGAACACAGATACGTCACATAGGCGCCGAGGATCATGAATTCCCCGTGCGCCATGTTGATCACGCCCATTTGGCCGAAAATGATCGCCAGGCCGAGCGCCATCAGCACGAAAACCGAAAACAGAATCAGCCCGGCGAAGCCCTGCATCGCCAGGATGGACCCGAGATCGCCGAGCGAGTAATCCGAAAACATGATCCTGCTCCAAATGAAAGCGCGATGTGCGGTTTGGGGCGCGACATTTGTCGCGCCCCTGCTTACTCGCGGCTTACTGGTAGCCCTTGGGGAACGGATCCGGTTCCATCAGATCCTTGGTTTCGTAGACCACGTCGTACTGGCCATCCAGGCGTGCCCGGCCGACGCGTGTCTTGCTCCACAGATGGTGGTTCGGATGGATCCGTACGTAACCTTCCGGTGCGCCCTTGAACTCCACATCCGGGGAGGCCGCGGCGACCTTGTCGACGTCGAAGCTGCCGGCCTTCTCCACCGTCAGCTTCCAAAGCCAGGGGCCGAGATAGGCGGCCTGGGTCACGTCGCCGATCACCGATTTTTCGCCCCACATTTTCTTGAAGGCCGCGACGAATTTCTCGTTGTTCGGGTTCTTCAGGGACTGGAAGTATTTCATGCAGGCATAGGCGTTGGCGATGTTCTCTCCGCCGATGCCCTGGATCTCATCCTCGGTGACCGAGATCGTCATCAGGTTCTGCTTGGATAGATCAATGCCGGCAGCCTTCAGTTGCTTGTAGAAGGCGACGTTAGAGCCGCCGACGATGATCGCGTAGATCACATCTGGCTTGGTCAGCTTGATCTTGTTGATGACCGAGTTGAACTGGGTGCTGCCGAGCGGAAAGTACTCCTCACCGACGACTTTGGTGCCGGTCAGGTGGTTCTCGATATGCTTGCGGGCGATCTTATTGGAGGTGCGCGGCCAGATATAGTCGGAGCCGAGCAGATAGAAGGTCTTGGCACCCTTCTCCTTCACGATCCAGTCCAGCCCGGCGATGATCTGCTGGGTGGCTTCCTGGCCGGTGTAGATGACGTTCTTGGACTGCTCCAGGCCCTCGTAGAATGTCGGGTAATACAGCATGCCGTTGTACTGCTCGAACACCGGCAGGACCGCCTTGCGGGAGGCGGAGGTCCAGCAGCCCATGACGGCCGCGACCTTGTCGTTCACCAGCAGCTTCTTGGCCTTCTCCGCGAAGGTTGGCCAATCGGATCCGCCGTCTTCCTGGATGAACTTGATCTGCCGGCCGAGCACGCCGCCGGAGGCGTTGATCTGCTCGATGGCGAGCTTCTCCGCTTCCACCGATCCGGTCTCACTGATCGCCATCGTTCCGGTGATGGAGTGCAGGATGCCCACCGTCACCGTGTCGTCCGTCACCGCGAGGCCGGTGGTGTTCACCGCCGCCGTGGCGGGCTTGTCCGCGGCGAAGCCGGCGCGCGGCAGCAACGCAGCGGCTGGCAGTGCCGCCATGCCCATCAACAACCGCCGGCGCATTGCCGAAGCCGGTCCGGTATCGTCCGTTCTGTCTGTCATTCTTGACCCCTGAGGAAAGTTCCAACTCCGGTTTGCGCCGAAGCCCGTGCCGATCGCCTGTCTCGATTGGGACGCTCGCAGGCCATGCTGCGGTGCGGTATACGTCAAACTGCGTATATCGGGCCGGGGAGGCCCATGTTTGACTACAATGCGATAATGCGGTTTCGAACGTCCGTTGCACGGGGAAAGAGGATTGAAATTGCGTCGTGAGCTTGGAAAATAACGGCTTGCCGGGAAATTTGAATCATTTCGCGATTCGGTGCCGGCTTATGGCGGCATGAGCGCTCGGCAACGAATTGTCCGCGTCCGGCGCGAGTATAACCAATGGGTCGGCAATCAGACCCTGGAAGATTATTCGTTGCGTTTCACGGCGAAGCGCGCCCGCCGCTGGTCTTCGTTTCGTGTTGCCAACACCGCGTTGGGTGCCATTTCGTTCCTGGCGCTGGAAGCGATCGGCGGCACCATTACCCTGAATTATGGCTTTTCCAACGCCGCCGCCGCCATATTGCTGGTCGGGTTGCTGATCTTCGGCGCCGGCCTGCCGATCGCCTATTACGCCGCGCGCTACGGCGTGGATATTGATCTGCTGACCCGCGGCGCCGGCTTCGGTTACATCGGTTCCACCATCACATCGGTGATCTACGCCTCGTTCACCTTCATTTTCTTTGCCATTGAGGCGGCCATTCTGGCCACCGTGCTGGAAACCTGCTTCGGCCTGCCGCTGTGGATCGGCTACATCGTCTGCTCCATCGTCGTCATTCCATTGGTTACACATGGTATCACCTTCATCAGCCGCTTCCAACGCTGGAGCCAGCCGGTCTGGATCGTGCTGCAGGTGCTGCCATTTCCCTTCATCGCTGCGGCAGGAACCAGCAGCTTTCGTGAATGGACGGAGTTTCCCGGCGCCGGGATGGTGCAGTCTGCCAGCTTCGACCTGATGCTGTTCGGCGCTGCTGCGTCGGTGGTGTTTTCGCTGGTGGCGCAAATCGGCGAGCAGGTGGATTTTCTGCGCTTTCTTCCCGTTGAGCCGCCTGAACGGCGGTGGCGCTGGTGGTTGGCCATGGTCTCGGCCGGCCCTGGCTGGATCGTGATCGGCGTCATAAAACTGCTGGCCGGTTCGTTCCTTGCCTTTCTGGCCCTGCGTTCCGGCGTATTCGCCGATGTCGCGGCGCAGCCGACCGAGATGTACCGCATCGCTTTTGGCTACGTGATTTCACCGCCGGCGGCGGCCACGGTGCTGGCGGCACTGTTCGTTGCCGTTTCGCAGGTGAAGATCAACATCACCAATGCCTACGCGGGCTCCATCGCCTGGTCGAATTTCTTCTCCCGCCTGACCCATAGCCATCCCGGCCGTGTGGTGTGGCTGGTGTTCAACGTGGCGATCGCGCTGCTGCTGATGGAACTCGGTATCTACGGAGCCATCGAGCATATCCTGTCGCTGTACGCCCATGTGGCCGCTGCCTGGGTGGGGGCGCTGGTTGCCGACCTCGTCATCAACAAGCCGATCGGCCTCAGCCCGCCCTATATCGAGTTCAAGCGCGCGCATTTGTACGACATCAACCCGGTCGGCGTCGGTGCGATGGTGCTGGCCGTTGTGATTTCCTTTGCCGCCTATGGCGGGTTGTTTGGTGCCGTGCTGGTAGCTTTCTCGCCGTTCCTGGCATTTGCGGTCGCATTCCTGGCGGCGCCTGCCATCGCCTTTGCCACGCGCGGACGTTTCTATATCGCGCGCAAACCCCGTGCTCACTGGGCGCGGGAAAACGTTATCCGCTGCTGTATTTGCGAACACGAGTTCGAGCCGGAGGATATGGCATTCTGCCCGGCCTATAGCGGCCCGATCTGCTCGCTCTGCTGCTCCCTGGATGCGCGTTGCGGCGATAGCTGCAAGCCGGCGCCGCAATTCGGTGCCCGCTTGCTCGACGGGCTTCGCGAGGTGTTGCCCGCGCGTGCGGCATCGATCATGGACAACGTCCCCTGGCGCTTTCTGGGGGTGTTTGGCCTGTTCAGTTTCCTGATCGCCGTCATCCTGACTGCGATCTACATGCAAACGACTTTGGACGAACCGGACGCCCGGTTCGTCGTGGCGTCGGCCTTCTGGAAGGCGTTCTTCATCCTGGTTCCGATCGTTGGCGTTGCCGCGTGGTTGTTGGTTCTGGCCCATCGCAGCCGCCAGGTCGCGCAGGAGGAAATCCGCCGGCAAACCGCGCTGCTCATGCACGAAATTCGCGCCCATGAGCGTACCGACGCCGAACTGGAAAAGGCCAAGGAAGCGGCGGAGGCAGCCAATCTGGCCAAAAGCCGCTATGTCGTCGGCCTGAGCCACGAGCTGCGCACTCCATTGAACGCGGTGCTCGGCTATGCGCAAATTCTGGAGCGCGACCGCGCAATCCCCGAAAATCGCCGTGGAGCGGTACGGATGATCCGCCGCAGCGGTGAGCATTTGGCCGGTTTGATCGAGGGTCTTTTGGATATCTCGAAGATCGAGGC
>CAINEA010000599.1 GCA_903847525.1 uncultured Acetobacteraceae bacterium
GCTACCGTCTCGGAAACGTGGGTTTCGGCCTGCGGCGGCTCAGCTGCCTGTGTCGGCTGAAACACCGCCGGTTCGGCCTCGCTGCCACTGAATTCCTCGTTTTGGGAGGTCGTTGTGCTCGCGCCGTGTTCGATCGTCTCCGGCTCGGCGTCGGAGATTTCGATCTCGCGGACGTTGGCGGAGATGGTCTCGCCGGCTTCTTCGGCCGCGGCGGCGCGGTCTTCTTCCTCTTCCTCGCGGCGGGCTTCCTCGGCCTGCATCTCCAGCAGGCGCTGCCGGTCCGCGACGGGAATCTGGTAGTAATCCGGGTGGATTTCGCCGAAGGCAAGGAAGCCGTGGCGGCCACCGCCATATTCCACGAACGCGGCTTGCAGGCTGGGCTCAACCCGCACAACCTTGGCGAGGTAAATATTGCCCTTGAGCTGGCGCTTGGTCGAAGTCTCTACATCGAAATCTTCGAGGCGGTTACCATCCAGCACAACAACGCGGGTTTCTTCCGCGTGTGTGGCATCGATCAACATACGTTTGGTCATCTAGTCCTGAGCTCCGGTGCGTCGCCCGGTGCCGCGTCCGCATGGCCCTGAGTTTCCCACGGGCGTTGCTGCCTGGGGAGTCTGGGGACATGCGCGCTGGCGGGCGGCTAAAAAGGTTGGCGGGAAGGGGCTGGCCCATCCGTCCGGGAACCATGTTTCGTACGCCCGCGTGCCAATCGCCGCACCCATCGGTGCATACCCCAATAGCCAGCATCGTCGGGCAAGGCAGCACGGAAGACGTGCCGTTGCGAGGCGAATGCTCTGAGGTTGGGCCCATATGGGCCACGTTTGGCGCGTAGACGATCATTCGGTCCCTGTCGTATGGGCATTGGGCGTGTGGGCGTTGCGCTTCTTGGTGAAGCACGGCCCGGTTGAAGTCCTTGCCGGCTGAAGTCTTGGTTCCACCGGAACGCCACGAACGG
Organism: uncultured Acetobacteraceae bacterium; assembly: GCA_903847525.1. Classification (GTDB taxonomy): domain Bacteria; phylum Pseudomonadota; class Alphaproteobacteria; order Acetobacterales; family Acetobacteraceae; genus PALSA-911. The sequence continues at coordinate 956 of CAINEA010000599.1, forward strand.
GGCGCGGCCGGTGAACGACCCGAGCAGATCTCAGCCCCGGCGCGCAGTCTGCGCGGCGCGGGCGGCGACAAGGCATCGGCGATAAGGTCTTCCCGGATCTCGCCCGCACTGGCTCGATGTCGATTGCGAGCAGCCAAAGGCAGATTTCCGTCTTGGGTTTCGGTGCTGAGGGTTGCAGTGCGTGGCGAGTCTCAACATCGAAGCGACGCTTACGCCGGTGCTGGCAAAGTGCGGAAAACCGCCATCCACCGTCATGTCACCGAAGCGATTCAGACCATGACGCAAACCGGCCGCTATCGCAAGCTGAACGTGAAGCCGCCGGCATTTGGACATGAACTAGCCGTAATCAACGTTGAACGTGCATCTGTGAATGTGATCTGTTAAAAGAATTGGCAATGACATCGCCCGTGAACCCTGCGTCGCTGCTGTTCAGCCGCCGTGTCCTGCTGGGATATGGGGTTGCGGGAACGTTTTTGTTGCCCGCGCTGTTGCAATCCTCGATGGCATTGGCAGCATCGTCCAAGGCCGGCAAGGCGCAAGCGGCAAAGCCCGGCAAGGCCCCCCAGAGACTGGTGATGCTGGACCCCGGTCATGGCGGTAAGGACCCGGGTGCGATCGGCGTGTCGGGCACCTATGAGAAGCACATCTCCCTCGCCGCCGCGCATGAACTGAAGCGCCAGCTGGAATCCAACGGGCGCTACCGGGTGGAACTGACCCGCACGCGGGATGTTTTCGTGCCGCTGGATGAGCGCGTGGCCCGTGCCCAGAGCAAGGGCGCGGCGCTGTTCGTGTCCATGCACGCCGACGCGCTGCGCGATCCGGGGGTGCGCGGTGCCTCGGTCTACACGCTGTCGAACTCGGCCTCCGATGCCCAGACCGCGGCCCTCGCGGCTCGGGAGAACAGTGCCGACCGCTTTGGCGGGCCGGGTTTTCGCGATACCCCGCCGGAAGTGGCGCGCATCCTCTCAAGCCTGGTCCGCCAGGAGACTCGGGCCGGTTCGACCCGGTTGGCGCATACGATGGTCGGCAGTCTCGACCAGGATGTGCCGCTGCTGACCAACCCGTCGCGCCATGCCGGGTTCGTGGTGCTGAAAGCCGCGGATATTCCCAGTGTGCTGGTCGAAATGGGTTTCATGTCCAACCCTCGCGACGAGGCGGAGTTGCGCAAGGCAAGCCATCGCGCGCGGGTCGCCACCGCCATGTCGCGCGCCGTGGATGCGTATTTTCTGGCCCAGGCAGGGGTGACGCGCACCAGTTTCTAACGTTGGCCGATCGGCCCATTTTTGTTTCAGCCCCTTTCCAAATCGCCCGGTTTGGGGCATCTGCCGGTGGTTTCGCCCCCCGGTTCATCTATATGCCGTCTTTATCAGATCAGGATATCCGACCCCCTATCATGATTCTCGTCCGATGACCGGCCCGCTCACTGCAGGCGAAAAGCTGTTGCCGCCTTCGGCGACGGACACCGCCGCCCCCCAAAACCCCGGCAAGCCGCCGGCGGCGAAGCGCGCCCATAAGCGCTTGCGCGGCAATTTTGTCGGCCGGTTCGTCGGCGCGCTGTTCGGCTTGGGTACCCTACTGGTGGCGGTGGGCGGCATCGGCGGCTATGCCGCGTATGTCCATTTCAGCCAGGACCTGCCGGACGTGGAGGGCCTGCGCCATTACCAGCCGCCGGTGATGAGCCGGGTTTACGCGGGCGACGCCCGCCCGATTGCCGAGTTGGCGACGGAGCGTCGGATCTTCGTGCCTTATTCCGCGGTTCCCGAGGTCGTGAAGCACGCCTTCGTGTCCGCCGAGGACCAGAATTTCTGGGTCCATCGCGGCGTGGACCCGTTGGCGATTGCCCGCGCGGCGATGACGAACCTGCATCAGATGGGCCAGGAGCGGCGGCCCATCGGGGCCTCCACCATCACCCAGCAGGTCGCCAAGAACATGCTGCTGGATAACCAGGTTTCCCTCGCCCGCAAGGTGCGCGAGGCGATCCTCGCGGTTCGCATCGAGGAGGCGCTCAGCAAGGAGCGCATCCTGGAGTTGTATCTGAACGAGATCTATCTGGGCCTGCAATCCTATGGCGTGGCTGCGGCCGGGCAGACCTATTTCAACAAATCGCTGGACCAACTGACCCTCGCCGAGGCGGCCTTCCTGGCGGCCCTACCGAAGGCGCCGAACAACTATAATCCGTTTCGCGCGCCCGAGGCCGCCAAGGCAAGGCGGGATTGGGTGATCGACCGCATGGCCGAGGATCGTGCCATCACCGCAGCCGAGGCCACCGCCGCCAAGGCCGAGCCGATCCAGCCGTCGCTTTACCGCCGGCCCGAGCCGGTGCCCGGATCGGAATGGTTCGCCGAGGACGTGCGCCGCCGACTGGTCGAGCGCTTCGGCCCGGAGGCCACCACGCAGGGCGGCCTGATGGTTCGCACGAGCATGGACCCGGCCCTGCAGGAGGTGGCGGAGAAAACCCTGCGCGACGGCCTGATGGCCTATGACCGCAAGATCGGCGGCTGGCGCGGTCCGGTCGGCCATCTCGATGGGGTCAACGGTCCGCGGGATGACTGGGCCGCCGCGCTGGCCACCTTGCCGCGCACGCCGGGCATGCTGACGGCATGGCGCCAGGCCGTGGTGCTCGACATGACCGAAACCGAGGGCAGGGTGGGCTGGCTGGAACGCACGCCGGGTGTCACGCCGAACCCCTCGCCCGAGCGCCGCACGGGGGTTCTGCTCTTGTCGGAAATCGGCTGGGCGCGCCCGGTCACCGACGGCAAGCCGGGCTCATCGCCGCGCCGGATGGCGGATATCGCCCACGCCGGCGATATCCTGCTGATCGAACCGCCCGCCGCATCGGCCATGGCGGATTCGGGGCCGGCGGCTAGGCCGCGCACCGGCGCCTCGCCGGTGCCCGCGCCGCGCCCGGACCGGGTGGCCTTGCGCCAGGTGCCCGTGGTGCAGGGAGCGCTGGTGTCGCTGGAGCCCTCCAGCGGCCGGGTGCTGGCCCTTGTGGGCGGTTGGAGCTTCGAGGCGAGCCAGTTCAACCGCGCCACGCAGGCCTTGCGTCAGCCGGGGTCCAGCTTCAAGCCGATGGTCTACCTGACCGCCCTGGAACACGGCATGTCGCCCAGCCAGAAGATACTCGACGCGCCCATCGTGATCGACAACGGCAGCGCCGGCCGCTGGCGGCCAAGCAATTACGGGCTGGATTTCAACGGCCCGATCCCGATGCGCCTGGCGCTGGAGAAATCGCTGAACCTGGTCACCGTCCGGATCGCCCAGTCCGTTGGCATGGACGCGGTGGCGGATACCGCGATCAAGTTCCATGTGGTCGATGCCCTGCCACGGGTTCTGCCCGCGGCGCTCGGCGCCGTGGAAACCACGGTGCTGCGCATGGCGGGCGCCTATGGTACCCTGGCCGCCGGTGGCCATGAAGTGATCCCTACCCTGATCGACAGCGTTCAGGACCGCGACGGCCATGTCGTGTTCCGCGCTGGCGTCGGGGAATGCGACAATTGCGCCGACCCGAAATCGCCGCCGAGCCTGCAGGACACCCGCACCTCGATCGCCGATCCGGCCAGCGTGTTCCAGATGGTGACTATGATGCAGGGCGTGGTGAAGCGCGGTACCGGCTACGCCGCCGGCAAGGGCCTGGACCGCGCCATCGCCGGCAAGACTGGCACCAGCCAGGACTTCACCGACGCCTGGTTTGTCGGCTTCACCCCCGATCTCGTCACCGCGGTCTGGATCGGCTTCGACAATCCGCTGACCCTCGGCGACAAAGAAACCGGCGGCGCCCTGTCCGCGCCGGTCTGGCACGATTACATGGCCATCGCGTTGAAGGGCCGTCCGAACCTGACGTTCCCGGTGCCCGCCGGCGTCACGCTGGCCAGCTGGGGCGGCAATACCGTCGATGCCTTCAAGCCAGGCCAGGTGCCGGGTGCATCCGGTCCGGTGATCGGCGGCGTCAGTGCGAGCATCGGCAGCGGCGACGGCAGCTTCTCGGGCGGCGGCTCGTCCGCCGGCGGGGTCGACAGCCGTTTGGGCGGACTGTATTGACCCGCCTCCCGCATCCTCCGCGTTATCCTTTCACCTGAAGCGATCCCATGTCCACCGAAGCCGACGCCCTCAACGAACAGATCAAGCAGTCCGTCGCGCTGCTGAGGAGGCATCTTTGACTGGGATGCCGCTCAGCATCGCCTGGCCGAGCTGAACGCGCTCGCCGAGGACCCGACCCTCTGGAACGACGCCGCCAACGCGCAGAAGCTGATGCGTGAGCGGACCTTCCTCGCCAATGGCGTCGATGCGGTGCTGAAGCTCGAATCGGAAGTGGCCGACTCGATGGAGCTGATCGAGCTCGCCGAGGCCGAGGGTGACGCCGGCATGGTCACCGACGGGCTGAAATCCCTGCGCGCCATGGCCGATGAGGCGCACCGACGCGAGATCGAAAGCCTGCTGTCCGGCGAAGCGGACGCCAACGATTGCTACATGGAGATCAACGCCGGCCAGGGCGGCACCGAGGCGCAGGACTGGGCGGAGATGCTGCAGCGCATGTATATCCGCTGGGGCGAGCAGCACGGCTACAAGGTGGTGCAGCTCGAGGAGTCCGAAGGCGAGCAGGCCGGCATCAAGTCGGTCACGCTGCAGTTCACTGGTCCGAATGCCTATGGCTGGCTGAAGACCGAGGCCGGGGTGCACCGCCTGGTGCGTATCTCCCCGTTCGACGCCGCCGCCCGCCGCCAAACCAGCTTCGCCAGCGTCTGGGTCTACCCGGTGGTGGACGACAGCATCGAGATCGAGATCAATCCGGCCGATCTGAAGGTGGATACCTATCGTGCCTCCGGCGCCGGCGGCCAGCACGTCAACAAGACCGAATCGGCCATCCGCATCACCCATCTGCCGAGCGGCATTGTCGTCGCCTGCCAGACCGACCGCAGCCAGCACCGCAACCGCGCCACCGCCATGGCGATGCTGAAGGCGCGCATGTACGAGGCCGAGTTGCAGAAACGCGAGGCGGCGTCCGCCCTGGTGGAGGATGCCAAGACCGCGATCGGCTGGGGCCACCAGATCCGCAGCTACGTGCTGGCGCCCTATCAGATGGTGAAGGATCTGCGCACCGGCGTGGAAAAGGGCAATCCGGACGCGGTGCTGAACGGCGACCTGGACGATTTTATGGCGGCTTCTCTGGCGGCCCGCGTGGGCGCCACCCGATCGGAGGCGAGCGCGCAGGCCAGTTGAGCTGGCTGCGCGGCGCCGTGATACATTCCGGAACAGCATCGTCCTGCACAAAACTGCGCTGGCCGTTTCCAGGATCGGTGCCCCGATCGCCGTCTATGCGGCAACGGCGGCCTCATAATCCCTTGTCGCCTCATCACTTTCCCGCGCGTTTCCTTTATTTGCGCCGGTTGCTCCTTTTATCCCTCTCACGCTGGGGACGCATTCTCCTGGCGGCGATTCTCAGCGCATTCATTTTTAATATTTACAAAAGGTTTCATCCAGGGCATGTCAACGCGATGACGTTTGTATGTTTTGCCCGTAATGCGTGTGCCGGACTGCTGAGCGCGGCCGGCGCCGCCTGTCGCCTGCCGACGCGGGAACCATCGCTTGGATCGTCTGTCCTGGCCGCTGCGCTGGGCGCCTTCATGCTCGCCGCCGTCCCATCGGGCACCGACGCTGCGGAGACACCCGTCGACATAACCTACAGCACGCCCGGCCAGGCCACAGGCGGGACGCTCACCTACCGCATCATCGGCACCA